>NZ_JBYTAG010000007.1:0-143112 GCF_058787995.1 Cupriavidus sp. FW305-27 | reverse complement strand
GGGCAGATGCTGGGGGATGGCCAGGCGGACTGACGGTTTGCTCCCCTCTCCCGCTTGCGGGAGAGGGGAGCACCCAATCGGTAAGCGGATGCTGTGCGGAAGCCTGCCAATGACTTCCAAGACAAAAAGGCTCGACATCGCAAGATGCCGAGCCTTTTTTCCTCCTCCACGGGCGCGCCGCACGGCGCGCCGTTCCAGCTGACTACCAGCGCATCTGCGCGTTCTTGCCGCCGGTGCTGACCGTGGCAGTCTTGGTCCGGCCCTGGTAAGTCGCCCGCACGTTGTACGTGCCCGACGGCGCCTTCACCAGGCAGCGCGGACCGTCGGCGACAAAGCTGGCGACTTCCTTGCCGCCGCGCATCAGCTTGACGTCCACGTCGGACAGGTACTCGCCGCGCGCGCCCTGCGTGAACAGCAGGCTCATGTTGTACTTGCGCGCCTCCGATTGCAGCGCGACCTGCTCGTCTTCGGCGACACCGCCGCAGATATAGGCGACCGAGCCGGCCGTACGCTGGACCATCGCATCACGCGGCGGCGGCGGGGGCGGCGTGGTCAGCGGCGGGCGTGGCTGCGCGGGCGCTGCCATCGGCGCTGGCGCCGGCGCGGCTGGTGGCGTGCCGGTGGGCGCGGGTGCCGGGGATGCCGTCGGCGGCGGTGCTGCCGTGGCAGGCGCAGCTATGCCCGGCGCGGGTTGTGTGGCAGGGGGCATGGTGTCGGCCGGCGGCGCGGCCGGCATCGTGGCACCCGGGGTCGGCGCCATGGTGCCGGCCGGAGTAGCGGGTGCCGGGGCGGCAGGCGCAGGGTTGGCCTCCACCACCGGCGCCTGCGCATGGCTGGCCGCTGGCACCAGGGCGAGCAGTGCGACCACGCCGGCGCTGAGCGCGATCACCAGGCGCTTGACGCGCGAGCGGCGTGCCAGGCGCGCTTCGACAAGTTCCAGCGAACGGGTAGGGGCAAACGGGGGCAGGTGCAGCATCGTGGCCTCCTTGGGCGAGCTTCGGAATCAGATGCCCCGGAGGACCCCGTGGGATCACTCCGGGTCTCTCTTTTCCATCCTAGGGCCCAAGGGTGGGCGACACTGCCGGGCTTGGTCCTACATCCGCGTCAGCCGACGGCGCATTGTGGCCCGCAGGCGGCGTGTGAGCGACTTCGCAGGTGCAGGAAGAAAAACGGCCCTGCCCGCAAAGGGAAGGGCCGTTGACGGCGTCTGATCCTGGCGGACGGGCTATTTCCGGCTCACCAGCCGCTTGGGCACCGAAAGCGTCAGCGCCGCGCCCACCACCAGGCAGGCGGTCAGCAGGTACATGCCCGAATCGGTGCTGTGGGTCAGGTCCTTGAGCCAGCCCACTGCATAGGGGCTGAGGAAGCCCGCAAGGTTGCCCAGCGAGTTGATCAGCGCGATGCCCGCGGCCGCGCCAGTGCCGGCCAGGAAGGAAGTCGGCAGGCTCCAGAACAGCGGCAGCGTGGTCAGGATGCCGATGGTGGCCAGCGTCAGCGCCACCATTGCCAGCGTGGTGTCGCTATGCCATTGCACCGACAGCAGCAGGCCCAGCGAACCGGCCAGCGCGGGCAGCGCGATATGCCAGCGGCGCTCGCCGCTGCGGTCTGCGCTGTAGGCCACCAGCACCATGCCGACCACTGCGCAGCCATAGGGGATGGCGGTCAGCAGGCCGATATCGAGCGCGCCCTTGACGCCGGTCTGCTTGATGATGGTCGGCAGCCAGAAGCTGACGCCGTACAGGCCCATCACGAAGCAGAAGTAGATCGCGCTCATCAGCCAGACGCGCGGGCTGGACATCACGGTGCGGATCGGCGGGTCTTCCTTGTGCGCATCCTCGCTGGCGATATTGCGCTCCAGCAGCGCCTTCTCTTCCGGCGACAGCCACTTGGCGTGGGCGATGCGGTCGTCCAGGTAGGCCAGCACCCACAGCCCCACCAGGATCGACGGAATGCCCTCGAGCAGGAACATCCACTGCCAGCCGGACCAGCCGTTGTGGCCGTGGAAGGACTGCATGATCCAGCCCGACAGCGGCCCGCCGATCACGCCTGCCAGCGCGACCGCGGTCATGAAGTAGGTGGTGGTGCGCCCGCGCCGGTTGGCCGGGTACCAGTAGGTCAGGTACAGGATGATGCCGGGGAAGAAGCCGGCCTCGGCAATGCCCAGCAGGAAGCGCAGCACGTAGAACATGGTCGGCGTGGTGACGAACATCATCGCCGCCGAGATCGCGCCCCAGGTGATCATGATGCGCGCGATCCAGATGCGCGCGCCCACCTTGTGCAGGATCACGTTGCTGGGCACTTCGAACAGGAAGTAGCCGATAAAGAAGATGCCGGCGCCCAAGCCATAGATGGTCTCGCTGAACTGCAGGTCGTTGAGCATCTGCAGCTTGGCAAAGCCCACGTTGACGCGGTCCAGGTAGGCCACCACGTAGCACAGCAAGAGGAAGGGCACCAGGCGCCAACTGACCTTGCGGTAGGTGGCGTCTTCAAAGGCGGCGTCGCTGATGCCGGGGTTTACTGCGGTTGTTGTCATGCTGTCTCCTGAGGATATGGCGCTTCTGTATGATGCGTTTACAGCTACGACTAACGGGGAAGGCAGGTGGCCGGCACCGGCTCAGACGCAGCGGCCGCCGTCCACTTCGATGCAGGTGCCGGTGATAAAGGCAGCTTCGTCCGAGGCCAGGTACAGGCAGGCGTTGGCCACGTCCTGCGGGGTCGACATGCGGCCCATCGGGATGGTGGCAAGGAATCTGGCGCGGTTCTCGGGCGTATCGGGCATGCCCATGAATTCTTCGAGCAGGGCGGTGGCGCCGATCACGGGGTTGACGCAGTTGACGCGGATATTGTCCTTGCCGAGTTCCGCGGCCATGGCCTTGCTGGCGGTGATCACCGCGCCCTTGCTGCCGTTGTACCAGACCAGGCCCGGGCGCGGCCGGATGCCGGCGGTGGAGGCAATATTGACGAACACGCCGCCGCCGCGCTGGCGGAAATGCGGGATAAAGGTGCGCGCCGACCAGTAGATGCTCTTGACGTTGACGGCGTAGACGCGGTCGAACTCCTCTTCGGTGACTTCGAGGATGGGCTTGTTGCGATGGGTCGTGCCGGCGTTGTTGACCACGATATGGACGTCGCCGAAGGTGGCCAGCGCGGCTTCGCGCATGGCCTCGGTGCCGGCTTCGCGCGAAACGTCGGCGCGCACCGCGCGGGCCCGGCCGCCGGCGTCGCGGATCGCGGCGGCGACGCGTTCGGCGGCTTCCTCGCGCAGGTCGGCGACCACCACGTTGGCGCCTTCGCGCGCAAAGGTGTGGGCAATGCCTTCGCCGAACCCGGAACCGCCGCCGGTGATGATCGCTACCTTGTTGGCCAGTCTCATGGCTTGTCTCCTGGTGTCGTGGTTATGTTCTGGTGTTCCGTGCTGCGGGGTACTCAATGCCTAGTGCGAGAACGGCCCCCGCCCGCGCAGGGCATTGGCAACCATCATCAGTGCCAGCAGGAAGGGCAGTGCCACATACAGGCACCAGTGCACGCGGTCGCCGACGACGTCGCCCCACTTGCGCTTGAAGACCTGCAGCCGCGGCATGCCGGAAGGATTGGTGGCGCGCTTGTTCCGGACATGCCATGCCATCCAGAAAAAGAAGATGGCAAAGGCGACGGACAGGAAATTGATGTTACCCATGTTGGATGGCGATGGTTTTCAGGGTGGTGAATCCGTACAGGGCCTCGAAGCCCTTCTCGCGGCCGTAGCCAGACTGGCCGGTGCCGCCGAAGGGCAGTTCAACGCCGCCGCCGGCACCGTAGTTGTTGATAAAGACCTGGCCCGCGCGCAGCTTGTGCGCCAGGCGCAGCTGGCGCCCGCCGTCGCGGGTCCAGACGCCGGCCACGAGCCCGTAGGGCGTGCCGTTGGCCAGTGCGATGGCTTCGGCCTCGGTGTCGAACGGCATCGCCGCCAGCAGCGGGCCGAACACTTCTTCCTGCGCCAGCCGGTGCGCCGGCGGCACGTCGCGGAACAGCATCGGCACCTGGTAGTAGCCGGCCTCGGGCGCGTCGGCCACGATCTGGCCTTGCGCCATCACGGCCACGCCGGCGTGCTGCGCATCCGAGACAAAGTCCCACACGCGCTGCTGCTGCTTGCGGCTGATCAGTGGCCCGCATTCCAGGTCCAGCTCGGACGGGCCTACGCGCAGCGACTCGAACACCGACGCCAGCCGGTCGAGCAGCGCGTCATAGACCGGCCGCTCCACCAGCAGGCGGCTGCCGGCCGAGCAGGTCTGGCCGGCATTCTGCACGATGCCGTTGACCACCACCGGCACCAGCGTATCCAGGTCGGCATCGGCAAAGACGATCTGCGGCGACTTGCCGCCCAGCTCCAGCGTGACCGGCACGTGGTTCTCGGCGGCCAGCTGGGCCACCTGCTTGCCGGTCTGGGGCGAGCCGGTGAACGAGATATGGTTGATGCCCGGGTGGCGCGCCAGCGCGGCGCCGGCTTCATGGCCGTAGCCGGTGATGATATTGAGCGCGCCTTCGGGCAGGCCGGCATCGGCGGCGATCTCGGCCACGCGCAGCAGCGACAGGCAGGCGTCCTCGGCCGGCTTGACCACGCAGGCATTGCCGGTGGCCAGCGCCGCGCCCACGCTGCGCCCGAAGATCTGCAGCGGGTAGTTCCACGGGATGATGTGGCCGGTCACGCCGTGCGGCTCGCGCACGGTCAGCACGGTGTAGCCGGGGTTGTAGGGGATGGTCTGGCCGTGCAGCTTGTCCACCGCGCCGGCGTAGAACTCGAAATAGCGGGCCACGGCGCGGGCATCGGCGCGCGCCTGGCGCAGCGGCTTGCCGGTGTCGCGGGCCTCGAGCGCGGCCAGTTCGTCCTCGTGCGCGATCAGCGCCACGGCGACGCGGTTGAGCAGGCGCACCCGCTCCGCTGGCGCCATCTGGCCCCAGGCGCCTTCGGCGGCCTGGCGGGCCGCATGGACGGCGACGTTGATATCGGTGGCGTTGCCGCGTGCGATCTCGGCGAACGGCTCGCCGTTGGACGGATCGAAGACCTTGATGCGCAGGCCGTTGTCGGGCGCGATCAGGCGGTTGGCGACGAAGTGCTGGGCGTGCATGGGTGGCTCCGGGGCAGCGGGTGCAACAGGGGGCAGCACGGCGGCTGCGCTTTTCAGTGACGGCTGAAGAATGCGCCATTATCGCCGACACTGGCCAGCGTGCAATGCGCCGTGCCTGGCCCAGCTGTCAGCCTGCGGTCAGGCATGAGCCGCTATAATGCCCGCCATCCAACAACACCGCGCAGGCATCTGGAGAACCGCATGAGCTTCAACCTCGTAACCCCGGGCAAGGACATCCCCAACGATTTCAACGTCATCATCGAGATCTCGGCCCAGAGCGATCCGGTGAAGTACGAGGCAGACAAGGAAACCGGCCTGCTGTTCGTCGACCGCTTTATCGGCACAGGCATGCGCTATCCGGCCAACTATGGCTACATCCCGCAGACGCTGTCGGGCGACGGCGACCCGGTGGATGTGCTGGTGCTGTCGCCGTTCCCGATCCTGGCCGGCGCCGTGGTGCGCTGCCGTGCACTCGGGATGCTGAAGATGACCGACGAGTCGGGCGTGGACGCCAAGCTGGTCGCTGTGCCGCTGGACAAGCTGTCGCCGGCCACCGCCTACATGAAGGGCCTGTCGGACGTGCCGCAGAACCAGCTGGACCAGATCAAGCACTTCTTTGAGCACTACAAGGCACTGGAAGCCGGCAAGTGGGTCAAGGTCGAAGGCTGGGCTGGCATCGAGGAAGCCCACAAGGAAATCACCGACGGCGTGGCCAACTACAAGAAGTAAGCTGAACCGCCGCTGAAGAAGCCCCGCTCCGGCGGGGTTTTTTGTTGCCGCGCGCTTGATGTACGGCAGCATCCGGGCAAGTGCCTTGCGCTACGCTATGCGGGTGCTGACAAGAGGAGTCCCCTATGAATCCCATCACCGAAATCCAGGCATTGCCGCAGGCCTTGTCGCCGCTGCGCCGCTATGACCGGCTGGCGGTGTGCTTCCACTGGGCGGTGTTCCTGCTGGTGGCGCTGGCCTATTCCGCGATCGAGCTGAAGGGCAGTTTTGCCAAGGGCACGCCGCCGCGCGCGCTGGCGATGACAGTCCATGTATGGGCGGGGGCGCTGGTGCTGGTGCTGGCGGTGCCGCGCCTGGTGTGGCGCCTGGTGCGCGGCGCGCCCGCGCCGGAGCCGGGCGCGCGCTGGATGCAGTTGGCCGGCGAGGCCATGCACTGGGTGCTTTACTTGTATATCCTGGCCCAGCCGCTGCTGGGGCTGCTGGCGATGAACGCTGGCGGCCACCTGCTGGCGTTGCCTTCGCTGGGGCTGGAAGTGCCGGCGATGGTGGCGGCCGACCCGGCGCTGAAGGACACCGTCAAGGAGGTCCACGAGACCCTGGGCACCGCCTTCTACCTGGTGATCGGCCTGCACGCGATGGCGTCGCTGTTCCACCACTACATGCTGGGCGACAACACGCTGCGGCGGATGTGGCGCTGAGCGCCGGCTTGCGTGTTCAGGCGCGGGCGAACGGGTTGCGTTCGCTCAGTTCGTCCAGGTAGGCGTCGATGCCCTGGCGCTCGCGCTCAAGGAAGCGCTCGACGGCATCGGCAAAAGCGGGATGCGCCAGCCAGTGGGCCGAGCGCGTCGCCACCGGCAGGAAGCCGCGCGCCATCTTGTGTTCGCCCTGGGCGCCGCCTTCGAAGGTGCGTATGCCTTGCTCGATGCAGAATTCCAGCGGCTGGTAGTACGCGGTTTCGAAGTGCAGGCAGGCGTGGTACTCCAGTGCGCCCCAGTAGCGCCCGTAGAGCGTGCTGACTTCGGGCGTATCGTCATAGACCAGCAGCGAGCTGGCGATAGGCTGGCCCTCGCGCTCGGCGATCACCAGCAGCAGGTGCTGCGGCATGGCGGCGCCGATGCGCCGGAAGAAGTCCAGGTTCAGGTAGGGCGTGGAATGGTGCTCGCGGTAAGTCTGGCGATAGCACCGGTTGAAGAACTTCCACGCATCGTCGTCGATCTGCGCGCCACGCAGGCGCCGGAAGCCGATGCCGGCCTGCGCGACCTGGCGGCGCTCGGCGCGGATGTTCTTGCGCTTTTTCTGCGACAGCGTGGCCAGGAAGTCGTCAAAGCTGCCATAGCCGTCATTGGTCCAGTGGAACTGCACGCCGTGCCGCATCAGCATGCCGGCCTGCTGCATCAGCGCGGCCTCGGCCTCGTCGGGGAACAGGATGTGCAGCGACGACATCTGGCTTTCGGCGGCCAGCGCCAGCGCCATCTGCAGCAGCAGGCGGCGCGCATGGGCGTCTTCGGCCAGCAGCCGCGCGCCGCGCACCGGCGTGAAGGGAATTGCCGCCAGCCATTTGGGGTAGTACTCGAGCCCGTTGCGGGCATAGGCGTCGGCCCAGGCCCAGTCGAAGACATATTCGCCATAGGAATGCGCCTTGGCGTAAAGCGGCATGGCCGCGGCCAGCCGTTCCGGGCGGCCGTCCTTGGCCGGCGCCCACAACGTCAGGTAGCGCGGGTTCCACCCGGTCTCGGCGCAGGCGCTGCCGCTGGTGTGCAGGGCGTGCAGGAAGGCATGCTTCAGGAACGGCGTGGCGTCGGCGTGGTGCGCCACCAGGGCGTCCCAGGCGGCGGCATCGATCTCGCCCAGGTCGGAGATGATTTCGGTACGGTATTCCTGCGCAGGGTCGCCTGCCGACTTGCGCTTGTGCCGTGCCGGCTGGCGCTGGTCCTTGCCCTCGCCGGGCACGCATGATTCAGACTGCATTGCACCAGTTCCCGTCTGTGGATCGATCGAGTCTACCGGAAACGATGCGCCGTTGCTGCGCCGCACGGCAGGGGCGGGCGTCGTAAAATGGAGCATCCTCGTCACCAGTGCTTGCCGAGGCATCCCGGGATGCTTCAGGCGGCGGCATGGTCCGCATGGTTCGATAACCAAGGCCCGATATGAAGAACCCGTTTTTCAACCTGTATTCCCACGGCTTTGCGCGTGTCGCGGTGGGCGTGCCCGTCTGCCGGGTGGCCGACCCGGCCTTCAACGCCGCCGAGACCATTGCCCTGGCGGCGCAGGCGGCCCAGAAGGGCGCCGTGCTGGTTGCGTTCCCGGAGCTGGGCATCTCCGCCTACACCTGCGACGACCTGTTCCACCAGCGCGCGCTGCTGGACGCCTGCGAGGCGGCGCTGGCCACCATCGTCGAGGCCTCGCGCAAGCTGCCGGCGGCGCTGATCGTCGGCATGCCGCTGCGGGTCGAGCACCAGTTGTTCAACTGCGCCGTGGTGGTCGCGCGCGGGCGTATCCAGGGCGTGGTGCCCAAGTCCTACCTGCCGAACTACTGGGAGTTCTACGAGGCGCGCCAGTTCAGCGCCGCCGACAACGCCGCGGTCGAGTCGATCCGGCTGCTGGGCCAGGACGTGCCGTTCGGCGCCGGGCTGCTGTTCGATGTCGAAGACATCCCCGACTTCCGCTTCCACGCAGAAATCTGCGAAGACGTCTGGGTGCCGATCCCGCCGTCGTCGTTCGCGGCGCTGGCCGGGGCCACGGTGCTGGTCAACCTGTCGGCCTCGAATATCGTGGTCGGCAAGGCCGGGTACCGGCACCAGCTGGTCTCGCAGCAGTCGGCACGATGCCTGGCGGCCTACCTGTACACCTCGGCCGGCAAGGGCGAGTCTTCCACCGACCTGGCCTGGGACGGCCAGGCGCTGATCTGCGAGAACGGCGAGCTGCTGGCCGAATCCGAGCGCTTTGCCGATACCTCGCACCTGCTCTGCGCTGATATCGACGTCGAGCGGCTGTCGCGCGAGCGCATGCACCAGGTCACCTTCGGCCACTCGGTGCGCCGGCACAAGGCAGAAGTGGACAAGTTCCGCGTGGTGCGCTTCCCGCTCGACCTGACCCTGGAAAAGTCGCTGCCGCTGGCGCGCAACGTGGCGCGCTTCCCGTACGTGCCGGCCGATCCGCGCCAGCGCGACGAACGCTGCATGGAGGTCTACAACATCCAGGTGCAGGCGCTGGTGCAGCGCCTGTCGGCCAGCAAGATCAGCAAGGTGGTGATCGGCGTGTCGGGCGGGCTGGATTCCACCCACGCGCTGCTGGTCTGCGCCAAGGCGATGGACCGCCTGGGCCTGCCGCGCGCCAATATCCTGGCCTTCACCATGCCGGGCTTCGCCACCAGCGACCGCACGCTGCTGCAGGCGCGCCAGCTGATGCAGGTGGTGGGCTGCACCGCGACCGAGATCGATATCCGGCCGTCGTGCCTGGCCATGCTGAAGGACCTGGGCCACCCATACGCCGCCGGCGAGAAGGTCTACGACGTGACCTTCGAGAACGTGCAGGCCGGCGAGCGTACCAACCACCTGTTCCGGCTGGCCAATTTCCACCACGCCATCGTGATCGGCACCGGCGACCTGAGCGAACTGGCGCTGGGCTGGTGCACCTATGGCGTGGGCGACCACATGTCGCACTACAACGTCAATGCCAGCGTGCCCAAGACGCTGATCTCGCACCTGGTGCGCTGGGTGGCCGAGACCGGGCAGGTGGGCGAGGGCGGTTCCGACGTGCTGCTGGCCGTGCTCGACACCGACATCAGCCCCGAGCTGGTCCCGGGCGACAGCAACCACGGCCCCGAGCAGAAGACCGAGAGCACCATCGGCCCGTATGAGCTGCAGGACTTCAACCTCTACTACACGCTGCGTTTCGGCTTCACGCCGTCCAAGATCGCCTTCCTGGCGCTGCATGCCTGGGGCGACCGCGAGCGCGGCGTCTGGCCCAACGGCCCGCATGTGGTACGCAACCAGTACGGGCTGCCGGAGATCAAGCGCAACCTGGCGATCTTCCTGGACCGTTTCTTCCGCACCAGCCAGTTCAAGCGCTCATGCATCCCGAACGCGCCCAAGGTGGGCTCGGGCGGATCGCTGTCGCCGCGCGGTGACTGGCGCGCGCCGAGCGATTCAGAGTCGGTGGTGTGGTTGGCGGACCTGGAGAAGGTGCCGGACTGAGCGCAGCGCCGGTCGAGCTCCGGCTCTTGGGTGGCGGCTTGTGCACAGTTTCTCCAGTGGCTGTCCACAGGTTTATCCACAGGGCCGGGGCCTGCCCGGATGCGCGCTAGCCAACGCTGCGGCCGCGCTGGCTGTGGGGCAGGCGGAAATGCAAGCGGCCAAGGGCTGGTAAAATGCCACCCGGAGAGCGCCGCGACCGCGGCGATGCGCCGCCAGGCGCGTGAACAAACGATAAACAGGGGCCAGTCATGAAGCAGATTACCGCCATCATCAAACCGTTCAAGCTCGACGAGGTGCGTGAAGCCCTGGCCGACGTCGGCGTGACCGGTCTGACGGTGACCGAAGTGAAGGGATTTGGCCGCCAGAAAGGGCATACCGAGCTCTACCGTGGCGCCGAGTACGTGGTCGACTTCCTGCCCAAGATCAAGATCGAAGTGGTGGTGGCCGAGAACCAGCTGGACACCGTGCTGGACGCCATCGTCAAGGCCGCCCACACCGGCAAGATCGGCGACGGCAAGATCTTCGTCACCGAGATCGAGCGTGTGATCCGCATCCGCACCGGCGAGCAGGACGAAGCCGCGGTCTGAGCCTCGGGCCAGGATAGAGAAACGCCGCCTTGCAGGGCGGCGTTTTCATTGGTGGGTGCGGTTCAGCTGGGCAGCTTCCACCCGTAGCGCACCGACACCAGCCGCATGGCGATGATCGCCACTGCCCCGGTCAGCAGCGCCGCTTCCTGCTGCACCGCCAGCCAGGTCATGCCGACATAGATCCAGCAGCCGACAAAGGAGCAGGTGGCGTAGGGCGAGCGGTCGCGCAGGATCATCGGCACCTCGTTGCACAGCACGTCCCGCACCACGCCGCCGAACACGGCCGAGATGATGCCCATCATCACCGCCACGGTGGGCGTCATCTGCGCCACCAGCGCCAGCGAGGCGCCGGTCACCGAGAACAGCCCCAGCCCGATCGCGTCGGCCACGATCATGGCCCGGTCCGAGGCCACGCGGCTGACCACGCGCAGCACGAACGAGGCGCCGAACGACATCACGAAGATCAGCAGCACGTAGCCTTCGTGGTCGACCCAGTAGAACGGGCGCCGGTCCAGCAGCACGTCGCGCACGGTGCCGCCGCCAAAGGCGGTGGCAAAGGCCACCACGAAGGTGCCGACCACGTCCAGGCGCTGCTTGCGCGCGTCGACCACGCCCGAGACCGCGAAGGCGAGCACGCCGATCACCTCCATGATGTGGAGGATCAGGGGCAGCCGCCCCATCAGCAATTCAAGCGGAACGTGCATCCGTGGCGATGCGTCAGGTGCGCGGCTGGCGCAGCAGCACCATCAGCGCGCCGGCGCCGCCTTCGGCCTCGCGCGCCTGCACGAAGGCGAGCACTTCCTCCTTCTGCACCAGCCAGCTGCGCACCTTGCCCTTGAGCACTGGCAGCTTGTCGGGCGAGCCCAGGCCCTTGCCGTGGATCACGCGCACGCAGCGCACGCCGTTGCGCACCGAGCGGCGCAGGAACTCGGCCAGCGCCTCGCGCGCCTCGTCGCTGCGCAGGCCGTGCAGGTCGACCTTGTCCTGCGCCACCCATTCGCCGCGGCGCAGCTTGCGGATCACGTCCATGCCGATGCCGGGCCGGCGGAACGACAGGGTCTCGTCGGTTTCCAGCAGGCTTTCCACGTCGAAATCATCGGACAGCGAGGCCGCCAGCACGGCTTCGTCGTTGCGGCGCGACTGCACCGGCACCGGGGCGGGCTTGCTGGCGGGCAGGGGGGCGCGGTTGCGGTCGCGCAGCTGGCTGACCTGGCCCACGCTGGTGCGGAAGACGTCGGCCTCTTCACGGGCGCGCCGGGCGGCCTGCTCGGCGGCCACGCGCTCGGCTTCGCGGCGCTCGGTATCGGCCTTGAGGGTGTCGCGCAGCCTGGCAAGGTCGTTCAGGCCGAAACGTTGGGGCGGTCGGTCGGGTTTGCTGGCGCCGTGCGTCATTGAAAAATCTCCGGGGGCTCGGCGCAGATTATATCGACTGGCGGGGCGGCAGGAGATGCCGCAGGGGACGCGCCGGCGGGCCGTGGCGGCCCGGCCGGCGGAGGGGCGTGCTTACTTCAGGGCTTCAACAAAGCGCTGGGCGTCCAGCGCGGCCATGCAGCCCGTGCCGGCGCTGGTGATGGCCTGGCGGTAGACATGGTCCTGCACGTCGCCGGCGGCAAACACGCCCGGCACGCTGGTGGCGGTGGCGTCGCCCTGCAGGCCCGACTTGGTCACCAGGTAGCCGTTTTCCATGGCCAGCTGGCCTTCGAACAGGTCGGTGTTGGGCTTGTGGCCGATGGCGATGAACACGCCCGCCAGCTTCAGGTCCTCGGCCTGGCCGGTCTTGGTGCCGCGCACGCGGATGCCGGTCACGCCGGATTCATCGCCCAGCACCTCGTCCAGCACGCTGTCGTAGCGGATCACCACGCGGCCTTCCTTTTCACGCTGCAGCAGGCGGTCGACCAGGATAGGCTCGGCGCGGAAGCTGTCGCGGCGGTGGATCACGGTGACCTTGCTGGCGATATGCGACAGGTACAGCGCCTCTTCCACGGCGGTGTTGCCGCCACCGACCACGGCCACTTCCTGGTTCTTGTAGAAGAAGCCGTCGCAGGTGGCGCAGGCCGACACGCCGCGGCCCATGAAGGACTCTTCGGACGGCAGGCCCAGGTACTGCGCCGAGGCGCCGGTGGCGATGATCAGCGCGTCGCACGTATATTCACCGGCGTCGCCGATCAGGCGGAAGGGGCGGGCCGGCTGGCCGTTGTCGTCCACCAGCTTGGCGGTGTGGATGTGATCGAAGATGATTTCGGTCTTGAATTCCTCGGCGTGCGCCAGCAGGCGCTGCATCAGTTCAGGACCCTGGACGCCCTTGGCATCGCCCGGCCAGTTCTCGACGTCCGTGGTGGTCATCAGCTGGCCGCCCTGTGCCAGGCCGGTGATCAGCACCGGTTCCAGGTTGGCGCGGGCCGCGTAGACCGCGGCGGTATAGCCGGCGGGACCAGAACCGAGAATCAGCACTTTTGCGTGTTTTGCCATGATGCGTTCCTGTGGCCGGTGCGGCATGCTGCCCACCGGCATTGCTCGAAAGCGACATTATAAGAGGAGCCGCATTTGCTCACTGTTGCAAATTCCAATGAGTGCGATAGTCTCGGGCCACGTTAAAATGGCCGCCACGATGACCGTCAGTCACCTGGTGAGCAACCACTGACCGCTGCCGGCATCGGCCCGAAACGCATCCGGAATCACCTTACACGCGAGTCTTAACCAGGCATGGCCCGAGCTACCACGACCACCCGCACCGATCCCTCAGCCTTGCCATCCCGCATCGGCAAACTGCTGGGAGAGGTCCGCTGGTTCCTGCTGCTGGCCGTCACGCTGGGTTTCCTGTGCGTGCTGGCCAGCTACAGCAAGACCGATCCCGGCTGGTCGCATGCCAACCAGGTGGCCGATATCCACAACCTGGGCGGGCGCGTCGGCGCCTGGGTGGCCGACGTGCTGTTCTTCATCTTCGGCTTTTCCGCCTACTGGCTGGCGGTGCTGCTGGTGCGCCGCTGCTGGCGCGGCTGGCGCACGCTGACCGCCGAGCTGCCCGAGCGCGCGGACCCCGGCCTGCACCGCCAGGGCGTGACCGTCAGCTGGATCGGCTTTGGTCTGACCCTGTTCTCCAGCATGGGCCTGGAGGCGATCCGCATGTACCCGTTGCGCGCCGCGCTGCCGCGCGCGCCGGGCGGGGTGCTGGGCGATCTGCTGGGCGGCTGGCTGCAGGTGGCGCTGGGTTTCACCGGCGCGACCCTGCTGTTGTTGCTGCTGCTGGCGATCGGGCTGTCGCTGTTCTTCCATTTCTCCTGGCTGACCGTGGCCGAGCACGTCGGCGGCTTTGTCGAGACCCTGTTCCTGGGCTTCAAGGCCCGCCGCGAGAGCAAGCAGGACCGCATCATCGGCGAGGCCGCCAAGACCGAGCGCAAAGAAACCGTCGAGGTGCAGCGCGTGCGCATCGAAGAGGCGGCGCCGGTGCAGATCGTGCGCCCGCAGGCAGTGCCCAAGCATGAGCGCGTCGAGCGTGAGAAGCAGCAGCCGCTGTTTGCCGATATCCAGGACTCGGACCTGCCGCCGCTGTCGCTGCTGGACCCGATTCCGCCGCACCAGGAAACCGTCAGCGCCGAGACTCTGGAGTTCACCTCGCGCCTGATCGAAAAAAAGCTCAAGGACTTCGGCGTCGAGGTCAAGGTGGTGGCGGCCTACCCGGGCCCGGTCATCACGCGGTATGAGATCGAGCCGGCCACCGGCGTCAAGGGCAGCCAGGTGGTGAACCTGGCGCGCGACCTGGCGCGCTCGCTGTCGCTGGTGTCGATCCGCGTGGTCGAGACCATCCCGGGCAAGAACTACATGGGGCTGGAGCTGCCCAACCCGAAGCGCCAGACCGTGCGCCTGTCGGAAATCCTCGGCTCGCAGGTCTACAACGAGAGTTCGTCCAGCCTGACCATGGCGCTGGGCAAGGACATCGCCGGCAAGCCGATGGTGGCCGACCTGGCCCGCATGCCGCACTGCATGGTGGCCGGCACCACCGGCTCGGGCAAGTCGGTCGGCATCAACGCGATGATCCTGTCGCTGCTGTACAAGGCCAAGGCGGAAAGCGTACGCCTGATCCTGATCGACCCGAAGATGCTCGAAATGAGCGTCTACGAGGGCATCCCGCACCTGCTGTGCCCGGTGGTGACCGACATGCGCCAGGCCGGCAATGCCCTGAACTGGGCGGTCGGCGAGATGGAGCGCCGCTACAAGCTGATGAGCAAGCTGGGCGTGCGCAACCTGGCCGGCTACAACAAAAAGATCGACGAGGCCGCGGCCCGCGAAGAAAAGATCCCCAACCCGTTCAGCCTGACCCCGGACGCCCCGGAGCCGCTGGACCGGCTGCCCACCATCGTCATCGTCATCGACGAGCTGGCCGACCTGATGATGGTGGTCGGCAAGAAGGTGGAAGAGCTGATCGCCCGCATCGCGCAGAAGGCGCGCGCGGCCGGCCTGCACCTGGTGCTGGCCACGCAGCGTCCGTCGGTGGACGTGATCACCGGCCTGATCAAGGCCAATGTGCCGACCCGGATCGCGTTCCAGGTCAGCAGCAAGATCGACTCGCGCACCATCCTCGACCAGCAGGGCGCCGAAGCGCTGCTGGGCATGGGCGACATGCTCTACCTGGCGCCGGGCACCGGCCTGCCGGTGCGCGTGCACGGCGCCTTTGTCTCGGACGAGGAAGTCCACCGCGTGGTGGAAAAGCTCAAGGAATCCGGCGAAGCCAACTACATCGAGGGCATCCTCGAAGGCGGCCTGACCGATGACGCCGGCGGCGGCGACGGGTTTGGCGGCGGTGCCGGCATTGGCGGCGGCGGCGGCGAGGCCGATCCGCTGTACGACCAGGCGGTCGAGGTGGTGCTGAAGAACCGGCGCGCGTCAATCTCGCTGGTGCAGCGCCACCTGCGCATCGGCTACAACCGTGCCGCGCGGCTGCTGGAGGATATGGAGAAGGCAGGGCTGGTGTCGGCGATGTCGGGCAACGGCAATCGTGACATTCTGGCGCAGGGTGGCGGTGCGGCCGCGCGTGACGATGACTGAGCGCTGCCAGCGCTCCTCCCATGCGGCCTGTGATGTGTGCTAGCGGCGCTTGAGCAGCACGTCGAGCTTCGTGTTGATGGTTTCAAATTGCTTGTCGAAGCGCACTTCCAGGCGCTCGATGCGCGCATCGGCCGCATCGAGGCGATCCGTGAGGCGGCGGTCCATCTCGGTCATCCCGGTGGCGAGCGGCGCGGTGGCCTTGTCGACCTTGTCTTGCGTGGTCTCATTCAGCCATGTCATCACGGAAAAGACAACATCGCCGCAGAACAGGCGCGGTTCCCGCGGTGTCTGCCGTAATATCCGGTTACCCGCGAGCGCGGGCCGTGTGGAATCCTCCGGCTGCCGCCTGCTCTAAACAGACAAGTTGCCCGTGCAGCGGCCTACAGCGTTGGGCGCAGCACACGCGGCGACGCCCTCCATAACTACCAGGACCCGAACCATGCGCAACCGCATCATCGTGTCGGCCTGCGCCGCGCTGGCGATGTTTGCCATCCAGGCGCCGGCCCATGCCGCAGCCACTGACCAGTTGCAGAGCTTTGTCACCGGCGTGAAGAGCGCGCGCGGCGAATTCACGCAGCGCCAGGTCAAGGGGCAGGGCGCCAACGGCAAGGTGACCGGCACCTCCAGCGGCACCTTTGTGTTCTCGCGCCCGGGCAAGTTCACCTGGCGCTATACCAAGCCCTACGACCAGCTGCTGCAGGCCGACGGCCAGACCCTGTACATCTATGACAAGGACCTGAACCAGGTCACCGAGCGCAAGCTCGACGGCGCACTCGGCTCCAGCCCGGCGGCGATCCTGTTCGGCAGCAACGACCTGGAAAAGAACTTCGTGGTCAAGAACGGCCCGACGCGCGACGGCGTAGAGTGGCTGGAGCTGACGCCCAAGGCCAAGGACACGCAGTTCGAGCGCATCGGCATCGGCTTCAAGGCCGGCAATCTTGAAGCCATGGAACTGCGCGACGCGTTCGGCAACACCACCCTGCTGACCTTCACGGGCATGCAGAAGAACCCGCCGCTGGCGGCCGATGCATTCCGGTTTACGGTGCCCAAGGGCGCCGATGTGATGAAGCAGTGAGGCCCGCCATGAACGATCCGCAGGAAGGTCCCGCAGTCACCATCCGTTCGCGGCGCAGCCAGCACGCCGTGTTGCTGGCCAGTGCCGGCGCGCTGCTGTTGGCGGCATGTGCCAGCAGCGGCGGCGGCGCCAGCAAGTTCGATGTCGATTCCTTCCTGCGCGCACCGGACTCGGGATTGCCCGAAGTGCTGGGCAATTCTGGCTTTCTCAAGGCCACGCGCGTGTCCGCCACCGAGTGCGCGGTGATGCTGCAGTCGGCCAGCACCGGCGTGCTGGAAGACCTGCCGCCCAGCAGCAATGCGCGCGGCCCGGCCTGGCTGTTGCATCCGAAGGGCCAGCCGGACCAGGTATGGCTGGTGGTCAGCGAGTCCGGCGGCGAGCGCACCTGCCATGGGCCGCTGCCGGCCGACGCCATGCAGGCGCTGGCCGCCCGGGCCAAGGGCTGAACCCGAGGCGCCGCCGTCAGTGCGGCTTGATGGCGATCTTCAGCACGCCGTCGCGCTGGTTGGCGAACAGGTCGTAGGCCGCGACGATGTCGTCCAGCCTGTACTGGTGCGTCACCAGCGCTCCCAGGTCGACCCGCCCCGACTCGATCACATTGATCAGCCGCCGCATGCGTTCCTTGCCGCCGGGGCACAGCGCGGTGTTGATCTTGTGGTCGCCCAGCCCCGCGGCGAAAGCCGACAGCGGAATGGTCAGGTCGCTTGAATAGACCCCCAGGCTGGACAGCGTGCCGCCGGGCTTGAGCACGCGCAGCGACTGCTCGAAGGTTGCCTGCGTGCCCAGCGCCTCGATCGAGGCATCCACGCCGCGCCCGCCGGTCAGCTTCATGACCTCGTCCACCACGTCGCAGTTGCGGAAGTTCAGGACCACGTCCGCGCCCATCTTGCGCGCGATCTCCAGCCGGTGGTCGTTGCCGTCGATGGCGATGATGGTGGTGGCGCCGCACAGCCGCGCGCCGGCGGTCGCGCATAGCCCGATCGGGCCCTGCGCGAACACGGCCACGGTGTCGCCGATGCGGATATTGGCGTTTTCCGCGCCCTTGAAGCCGGTGGACATGATGTCGGGGCACATCAGCACCTGCTCGTCGGTGAGGCCATCGGGGATTGGCGTCAGGTTGGCCTGGGCGTCGGGCACCAGCACGTATTCCGCCTGGGTACCGTCGATCATGTTGCCGAAGCGCCAGCCCGCGGTCGCCTTGTAGCCGTGGCAGCCGCACTGGCCGCTGGCCATCAGGTAGCTGCCATCCTGCGAGGCCACGCCGTCCTGCGCCGCGTAGGAGTTGAAGTTGGGGCAGATTGCGCCGGCGATCACGCGCTGGCCTTCGCGGTATCCCGTCACCGCGCTGCCGAGCTTTTCAATGATGCCGACGGGCTCATGGCCCACGGTCAGGCCCTTCGCCACCGGGTACTCACCCTTGAGGATGTGCACGTCGGTGCCGCAGATGGTGGTGGTGGTGATACGCACCAGGGCATCGTTGGGGCCGATATCCGGGATCGGCTTGTCTGCCAGTTCGATCCGGCCAGGCTCGACAAAAACGGCGGCTTTCATCATTGCGGTCATGCGTTGCTCCCAGGGAAGGCGCAGAGGGATGCGCGGTGGGTGGAGTGGTGCGGGACGTTGCCGGCCCGCTTACTCACTGATAGCACGCATGGCTTATAGCTCGGTTTATCCAGATCAAGCCGAAGCCACACTGAAAATGTGCGCAATACAGCGTAATCTGGCAAAAGTTTCATATCGGTGTGCAAAGAAGCTGAACGCCGCGGTGTGCCGCGTGTCCCAGCATCCTCATACTCGCCAAATCCATCAGGAGAACGACATGATTGCGAAGCGAACCATCCGGCGTTGGCTGCGCCAGTCCGCCATGCTGGCGGCGGGCGGGGCCCTGCTGGCGGCTTGCGCGGCGCCCGCGCCGACCGGCCCGCAAGGCGCGCGTGGCACGCCGGAGGGCTGTGCCGCCGACAAGCTGGCCGACGATGCCTTGGTCGGCAAGCCCGAGGCCGAAGCCATCGGCCTGCTGCAGGGCTGCGCGTGGCGACTGGGCGAGCGCGACGGCCAGCAGTTCCCCGGCACCATGGACTACAACCCGCAACGCCGCACGCTGGGCGTCAAGGCTGGCAAGGTGGTCTGGGTACGCCGCGGCTGAGATTTCGGCGCCCGCCTTGCCGGTTCGTCTTCGCACAGGGGGCGATTAGGTTAGTGCGGGCATCTCCCTGGTATTGATCGGTCAACGGGCGTCAACATGACAGAAATGTAATTTGACTGCCTGAACAAGAATCAATATTGTTTCCCGCTGACCGGAATCCAATAACCGGGCGGCCTCGGGGTCCCCGGCGGCTGCCCAAACCATGCCGGGGAGCCATCCGCGTGAAGACCACTATCCGAACCTTGCTGCCGCGCGCTGCGGCGCTGGCCCTGCTGACCCTGCCGCTCGCCGCTGCGGCGCAGGAAAAGGTGCTCAACCTCTACACCGCGCGTCACTACCAGACGGACGAAGCGCTGTACGCCAACTTCACCAAGCAGACCGGCATCAAGATCAACCGCATCGAAGGCCAGGAAGACCCGCTGCTGGAGCGTATCCGCAATGAAGGCGCCAACAGCCCGGCGGACGTGTTCATCACGGTGGATATCGGCCGCCTGTGGCGCGCCCAGCAGGCTGGCGTGTTTGCGCCGGTAAAGTCGAAGGCGCTGGAATCGCGCATCCCGGCCAACTATCGCGACCCCAATGGCGAATGGTTCGGCTTCTCGGCGCGCGGCCGCGTGATTGCCTACAACAAGACCGCGGTCAAGGCCGGCGATATCGCCAGCTATGAAGACCTGGCCGATCCCAAGTGGAAGGGCAAGGTCTGCACGCGTTCCAGCGGCCATGTCTACAACCTGTCGCTGGTCTCCAGCCTGATCGCCCACGATGGCGAGGCACGCACCGAGCAGTGGGCGCGCGGCGTGGCCGCCAACCTGGCGCGCGTGCCCAAGGGCGGAGACACCGACCAGCTCAAGGCGGTTGCCGCCGGCGAGTGCGACGTGGCCATCGCCAACACCTATTACATCGCGCGTCTGCTGAAGTCGACCAAGCCGGAAGACAAGGCCGTGGCCGACAAGCTGGGCGTGCTTTGGCCGAACCAGTCGAGCCAGGGCGTGCACATGAACGTCTCGGGCGGCGGCATGCTCAAGCATGCGCCCAACAAGGAAGCGGCGGTCAAGTTCCTGGAGTACCTGGCCAGCGACGAGGCGCAGCGCTACTTTGCCGACGGCAACAACGAATGGCCGGTGGTGCAGGGCGTGAAGGTCAGCAACCCGGCGCTGGAAGCGCTGGGCACGTTCAAGGCCGACACCATCAACGTGGCCGAGCTGGGCAAGTACCAGCCGCAAGCGCAGAAGCTGGTGGACCGCGCCGGTTTCAAGTAAGCCGCCACGGCCTTTGCAGTAGGGGCGGTTCCTGCTACAGCAGGAACCGCTTGTTCCCAGTCACCTGCGTGGGCTCCAGCTTGCGGAACGTCAGCTTCACGCTGCTGTTGAGCCGCCGCCCCGCCTGTCGCCGCACCAGTGCGCGGTGCAGCAGGCCCTTGTGGCCGACCGTGCCTTCGGCATAAGGCTGGTCCGAGGTCCCGCCCAGCGCCATCGCGGCCAGTGCCTGGTTGCGTTCGGCCGCACTCTTTTCCAGCAGCTTGTCCAGCGCCATGCGGGCGCGCACCTGCGCGGCCAGCGCGATGTCGCCGGGATTGGCGCGGGCGCGCTCGGCGTCCCACGGCAGTTGCACCTTGCCGGCAACGCGGCGCAGCGCGGCGCGCAGTTCGGCGCCATCCATCCGGGTTTCCTGCACGATCCAGACGGCGTCATGGCGCAGCACCGCTTCGGCATCGGCCATGCGGCGCACCAGCGCGGGCTGCAGCTCGGGCGACGAGAACTGCCGCGCGCGGCGGATCGCGTTGAGCGCGATGCGTCGCACCTGCGGGTTGGCGTGATCGAACAGGTCGGCGATGACGCGCGCGGCGGTGTCGGCCGAATCGACCATCTCGGCCAGCTGTCCGGCCAGCGAGACTTCTTCCACGCCGCTCAGCTTGTTGCGGCTCAGCCGGTTCAACTTGAACAGCAGGATGTGATATCGCAGCATAGGTTCTTGCGCGGCAGGCCTGCCGCTGTTCGCTCCCGGGCGAACGCCGGGCCATAAGAGGCTATCGGCGCGTTGTGGCGCGACTTTAGGGCAAGAAGCGTGGGAGGCTCAGCGCTGCGCTTCGCGCCGGATCGTGCGCGACAGCACGATCACCGGCAGCAGGCCCACGGCCACGATCACCAGCGAGGCGGTGGCGGCCTCGGTCAGGCGCTCGTCGGCAGCGAGGTTGTAGGCCTGCACGGCCAGCGTGTCGAAGTTGAACGGGCGCATCACGAAGGTGGCCGGCAACTCCTTCATCACGTCGACAAAGACGATCAGTGCCGCGGTCAGCAGGCTGCCTCGCAGCATCGGGAAATGCACGCGCCGCAGCGTGGCGCCGGGGCCGTGGCCCAGGCTGCGCGCGGCCGCATCCATGCTGGGGGTGATCTTGCCCAGCCCGGCATTGACGGTCTGCAGCGCCACGCCCAGGAAGCGCACCAGCAGCGCATAGACCAGCGCGGCGATGCCGCCGGTCAGCAGCAGCCCCACCGAGAGCCCGAACTGCTGCTGCAGCCAGGCCGACAGCGCGTTGTCGAGCCGCGCCACCGGCACCAGCACGCCCACGGCAATGACCGAGCCCGGCAGCGCATAACCCATGCCGCACAGCCGCGTCAGGCCGCGCATCAGCCAACTGCGCTTGCCGTTGGCCGCGCGCGCGGCGTAGCCCACCGCCAGCGCGACCGTCACCGCGGCCAGCGCGGTGGCGCTGGCCAGCAGGAAGCTGTTGCGCACCAGCCCGACAAAGCGCGCGCCGAACTGCGCATCGCCGTCGGTGAAGGCCATGCGGCACAGCATCAGCGCGGGAATCAGGAAGCCCAGCAGCACCGGCACCATGCATACGGCCAGCGCCAGCCAGCCGCGCGCGCCGTCCAGCGTCCAGGCCACGGCGCGGCGCTGGTTGCCGTAGACCTGCGCGCGGCCGCGGCTGGCGCGCTCCATCAGCAGGATGGCGGCGACGAACAGCAGCATGCATGCCGACAGCTGCGCCGCGGCGTTCTTGTCGCCAAGCGAGAACCAGGCGCGGTAGATGCCAGTGGAGAAAGTCGGGATGGCAAAGTAGGCGACGGTGCCGAAGTCGGCCAGCGTTTCCATCATTGCCAGCGCGGTGCCGGCAACGATGCCGGGGCGCGCCAGCGGCAGCACCACGCGCCAGAGCCTGCTCCAGGTGCCGTGGCCGAGCAGGCGCGCGGCCTCCAGCGTGTTCTGGGTCTGCTGCAGGAAGGCGGCGCGCGCGGTCAGGTAGACGTAGGGATACAGCACCAGCGAGAACAGGGCGATGGCGCCGCCCAGCGAGCGGATATCTGGAAACCAGTACTCGCGCGCCTTCCAGCCGGTCAGCTCGCGCAACCAGCCCTGCACCGGCCCGGCAAACTGCAGCGCGTCGGTGTAGGCATAGGCGATCACGTAGGCGGGCATCGCCATCGGCAAGACCAGCGCCCATTCCATCACGGCGTGGCCCGGGAAACGGTAGGTCGATACCAGCCAGGCGGTGGTCACCCCCAGCAGCAATACCCCCACGGCGACGCCGCACAGCAGCCAGACGGTGTTGAGCACGTATTCCGCCAGCACCGTGTCGATCAGGTGGCGCCAGGTGTCGCCGGCGGGCAGCAGCACGGCCGAGGCGATCACCAGCACCGGCACGGCGATCAGCAGCGCCATCACCAGGGTGGCCAGGGTCAGGGGATGGAAGCGGCGGCGGCTGGACAGGAGCATGCGTCGGAAAGTGGGCGGAAGTGCCGCGCACAGCGTGCGGCTGCCGCATTCTAGCAATGTGGGGCACGCATTTGCCCCGAAAGGCGCTCACGGCCCCCGGCCGCGTCCCTATAATGCGCACATGCGAACCGATTCCTATTCACGCTTGCCCGGCGCCCAGGCCCGCAGCCGGCCGGCGACCCGCGCAGGCGTTGCTGACGTCACTGGCGCTGGCGCCGCTGTCATCGAGGTCGACCATATCCGTCACGCTTTTGGCCGCCATGTGGTGGTCAAGGGGCTGTCGTTCTCGGTGGCGCGCGGCAATATCGCCTGCCTGCTGGGGCCCAGCGGCTGCGGCAAGACCACGGTGCTGCGTGCCATCGCCGGTTTCGAGCCGCTGCAGGACGGCCGCATCGTGCTGGACGGGCAGGTCGTGTCGTCGTCCGGGGCGATGCTGGCGCCGGAGCAGCGCCGCATCGGCATGGTGTTCCAGGACTATGCACTGTTCCCGCACCTGGACGTGGCGGCCAACGTGGGTTTCGGCCTGGTGCGCGCCAGCCGCGCCGGGCGCGCGGCGCGCGTGGACGAGGTGCTGCAGCTGGTCGGACTGGCCGGCGCGGGCCGCAAATATCCGCATGAGCTTTCCGGCGGCCAGCAGCAGCGCGTGGCGTTGGCGCGCGCGCTGGCACCGCGCCCGGAGCTGCTGCTGCTCGACGAGCCGTTCTCCAACCTCGACGTCGACCTGCGCGAACGCCTGAGCCTGGAGGTGCGCGCGATCCTGAAGGCGCAGGGCACCACCGCGATCCTGGTCACCCACGACCAGCACGAGGCCTTTGCCATGGCCGACGAGATCGGCGTCATGCACGACGGGGTGATCGAGCAGTGGGGCAGCGCGCACGACCTCTACCACCGGCCGACATCGCGCTTTGTCGCGGGCTTTATCGGGCAGGGCGTGCTGATGGCGGGGCGGTTGCGCGAGACCGCGGAGATTGAACTGGAACTAGGCCTGCTGCGCCCCGCGGCGCCGCTGGCGCTGCCCGCTGGCGCCGCCGTAGACGTGCTGGTGCGCCCCGATGACATCATCCACGACGACGCCAGCCCGATGCGCGCCGAGGTGGTCCACAAGGCCTTCCGCGGCGCCGAGATCCTGTACACGCTGCGCCTGGCCAGCGGCGGCCGCGTACTGGCGCTGGTGCCGTCCCACCACAACCATGCCGTGGGCGAGCGCATCGGCATCCGTGTCGAGATCGAGGATGTGGTGGCATTTGCCGCCTAGCGTGCCACGCAGGGGCAGGGCGCCGATGGTCTACACTGTGGCGTTCTGCATTCACAAGGCTTGAATACCGTGGCGGACACGCTGTTTTCCGATACTCCCGACCGTTCCCGGCAACCGCTGGCCGAGCGCCTGCGCCCGCGCACCATCGACGAGGTGATCGGGCAACAGCACCTGCTCGGTGCGGGCAAGCCGCTGCGCGTGGCGTTCGAGTCCGGCGAGCCGCATTCGATGATCCTGTGGGGCCCTCCGGGCGTGGGCAAGACCACGCTGGCGCGGCTGATGGCCAGTGCCTTCGACGCCGAGTTCATCGCGCTGTCGGCGGTGCTGTCGGGGGTCAAGGACATCCGTGAGGCGGTCGAGCGCGCCGAGCAGTTTCGCGCGCACGGCCGGCGCACGCTGGTGTTCGTCGACGAAGTCCACCGTTTCAACAAGAGCCAGCAGGATGCCTTCCTGCCGCATGTGGAAAGCGGGCTCTTCACCTTTATCGGCGCCACCACCGAGAACCCCTCGTTCGAAGTCAACGGTGCCTTGTTGTCGCGCGCTGCGGTCTATGTGCTCAAGAGCCTGGACGATGCCGAGCTGACCCAGCTGGCGCTGCGCGCCAGCGAAGAACTCGGCGCACAGGCGGGCGACCTGAGCTGGCAGGACGAAGCACTGCAGCTGATCGTGGCCTCGGCCGATGGCGACGGGCGCAAGCTGCTGAACAATATCGAGATCGTGGCGCGTGCCGCGCGCACCGCCGGCGCCGCGCAGATCGATACCGCGCTGCTGGGCAGCGCGCTGTCGGAAAACCTGCGCCGCTTCGACAAGGGCGGCGACGCCTTCTACGACCAGATCAGCGCGCTGCACAAGTCCGTGCGCGGCTCGGACCCGGACGCGGCGCTGTACTGGTTCTGCCGCATGATCGACGGCGGCGCCGACCCGCGCTACCTGGCGCGGCGCATCGTGCGCATGGCATGGGAGGATATCGGCCTGGCCGATCCCCGTGCCGCCCGCATCACGCTGGACGCGGCCGAGACCTATGAGCGCCTTGGCTCGCCCGAGGGCGAGCTGGCGCTGGGTCAGGCCCTGATCTACCTGGCCGTGGCGCCCAAGTCCAACGCCGGCTACAACGCCTACAACGCGGCGCGCGCCTTCGTCGCCAAGGACAAGTCGCGCGCGGTGCCGGTGCACCTGCGCAACGCGCCGACCAAGCTGATGAAGGAGCTTGGCCACGGCCACGCCTACCGCTACGCGCACGACGAGCCCGAGGCCTACGCCGCCGGCGAGCACTACTTCCCGGACGACCTCAAGGCCCAGGACTGGTACCAGCCGGTGCCGCGCGGGCTGGAGGGCAAGATCGCCGAGAAGCTGCGCCACCTGCGCGAGCTGGATGCCGCCTGGCATCGCGAGCAGCGCGTGGCCAAGCCGAAGGACGGCGGCAAGGGCGGGGAGTGAGCGGTGGCGTGAGCCGGCAACACGGCGCTGGCCTGGCATCGCCCGGTTCGCGCCGGACGGGGCCGGTGCAGTAAAATGGCGGGTCCGCCGGCATGTCGCTGGCCCTGCACTTCACCAAAGCAACATGCTCGACATCCAGCTGTTCCGCAAAGACATCGACGCCGTGGCGCAACGCCTTGCCACGCGCGGCTACCAACTCGACGTTGCGGCGTTCCAGGCACTTGAGGCCGAACGCAAGCAACTGCAGACCCAGACCGAGGAACTGCAGGCGCGCCGCAACAGCCTGTCCAAGCAGATCGGCATGCTCAAGGGCAAGGGCGAGGACGCCTCGGCCGTGATGGCGGAAGTTGGCGGCATCGGCGACACGCTCAAGGCCTCGGCCGCGCGGCTGGACGAGATCCAGGCGCACCTGGCCGAGCTGATGCTGGCCATCCCCAACCTGCCGCATGAAAGCGTGCCGGTGGGCAACGACGAAACCCAGAACGTTGAAGTGCGCCGCGTGGGCGAGCCGCGCCAGTTTGACTTCGCCGTGCGCGATCACGTCGACGTGGGCGATAAGCTGGGCCTGGACTTCGACACCGCGGTCAAGGTCACCGGTTCGCGCTTCTCGATGTTGCGCGGCGGCCTGGCGCGCATGAACCGCGCGCTGGTCCAGCTGATGCTCGACACCCATACGCAGGAACACGGCTACACCGAGATGTACGTGCCGTACATGGTCAACGCCGCCTCGATGCGCGGCACCGGCCAGCTGCCCAAGTTCGAGGAAGACCTGTTCAAGGTGCCGCGCAAGGTCGGCAGCGAAGACGGCGAGCGCATCGAGAACTTCTACCTGATCCCGACCGCCGAGGTGCCGCTGACCAATATCGTGCGCGACGCCATCGTCGCCGGCGAGAAGCTGCCGCTGCGCTTTGTCGCGCATACGCCGTGCTTCCGCTCGGAGGCCGGCTCGTATGGCAAGGACACGCGCGGCATGATTCGCCAGCACCAGTTCGACAAGGTCGAGCTGGTGCAGGTGGTGCCGGCCGCGCAGTCGTTCGAGGCGCTGGAACAACTGACCGGCCACGCCGAGGCAATCCTGAAGAAGCTGGAGCTGCCGTTCCGCACCATCGTGCTGTGCACCGGCGACATGGGCTTCGGCAGCACCAAGACCTACGACCTCGAAGTGTGGATCCCCGCGCAGAACACCTACCGCGAGATCAGCTCGTGCTCGAATATGGGCGACTTCCAGGCGCGCCGCATGCAGGCGCGCATGCGCGCGGGGCAGGGCAAGCCGGAGCTGGTGCACACCCTCAACGGCTCCGGGCTGGCCGTGGGCCGCACGCTGGTGGCGATCCTTGAGAACTACCAGAACGCAGACGGCTCGGTCACCGTGCCGGCCGCGCTGCAGCCGTACATGGGCGGCATCACCCGCCTGGAACCGGAGATGTAAAGCGAACCGAAAAAATCCGCTGCCAGCCTATTGCATCGGCTGGCCGGACATGGCTATAATTTCGGTTTCGCCACACGGCAACAAGTTACCGGAGAGGTGGCAGAGTGGTCGAATGTACCTGACTCGAAATCAGGCGTACCGGCGACGGTACCGTGGGTTCGAATCCCACCCTCTCCGCCATTTATAAGAGACTGCTTAACTCAGTACCTAGCGAGCTACACTGATGCGCCATAACAACAAAGCGCAGGGTCATGCTGGTAGGGTACGCAAGGGTAAGCACCCAAGAACAAGAGTTTCACGCTCAGACCGACGCATTGCGACAAGCAGGCGTCGGTTTTTTATTTGCCGAGAAGAAGTCCGGGGGCAGTACATCGAAACGGCCGGAGCTGGAGAAGATGCTGTCACGCCTTCGCCCAGGCGACACCGTAGTGGTCTACAAACTCGATCGCATCGCGCGATCGCTGAAAGACCTACTCATCATCATCGAACGCATCGAGGCGGCAGGCGCCGAGTTTCGCAGCCTCACAGAACACCTCGACACACGATCCCCCGCGGGGAAGATGATCTTCCAGATCATCGGGGCATTCGCAGAGTTTGAGCGAGAGCTGATCCGAGAGCGCACCCGCGCCGGCATGAAAGCAGCTGTTGGACGAGGGGTAAAGCTAGGCAGGCACAGAGCCATGACGCCCAAGCAGGAACGAGAGTGCATCGACTTCTGGCTAACAGGCAACTACACCAAGACCGCGCTGGCATATCGATACGGCACTCACATCAGCAGCATCAAGCGGGCGATCAAGCGATATAACGAATCCATACAACCCGAGCTACTACAAGCCGCATGAAAAAGACGTTGATCGAAATGGCCATTCTTGCGGCAGGATGCATCTTCGCCTGTGGCGTGATCTACATCACCGTTCAATGGGTCCTGTAGCCATCCAAAACGTAGAGTACTTATCGTAGTAAGCCTGTAAATCGCGAGGATTGCCCTCGCGATTGGCGAGATGCAGGCACTCTGCCATTACTTCCGCCACGTCCCGAGCATGAGCGTAGTAGGCCACGCGCTCAGGCTCCGGCACATCGATGCCACGCGAACACCAGTAGCGCTTTTCGTTGAGGCCGAACAGCTCAGCATTCTTGGCAATGTACTTCGAAAGGTAGGCCGCTAGCTTGTGCTGGCCACCGCGACGCCCATGCGGATTAGAGACATCGATATTACCGTTGTCCTGGCCTACGATGCGACGCCAGATTGAGCGCACCAGCTGATAGACGAGCCGGCCCTTAACGGCAATGTGGAAGTGCCACGCCCCCCGTTCCTGTTGCTCCATGGTGCAGACGTACTTGAAGTCCCGATGCTTCGACATGGCACGGCGAAAGCGGTCAAAGTCCTTCTTTGCACGGTCCCGATCTACCATGTTCTCCCGATAGGTGAGGGTGAGCATCCGATCTGCGCCCATGGCCTTGCACAGGTGCCTGACGCGCTGTTTAGCCCTGTTGGCCGCGTCTATGATGTTCTGCTCGCGGTTTTCCGACTCGCCGCGCTTGGCCTTCGGAACCCCGTTGAACTGCAGTGCACCGACATAGCGGTCATACCGCTTTGCCACGATCTCCATTTGCCCATCGGCAAACACGCGCTTCCGGATTTCCCATTCCTCTTGGAAGGCGTTGAAGTAGCTGCCCGGCTCACGGTGATCGTCCACACCTACCGGCTTTTGTTCTTGATCGTTATGTGCTATCGTGATTTCACGCATGGCGACTGCCCTCGAATGCTCGCTATGTACGGCCCCGGAGTGCTGGTAACACTCGCGGGGCTTTTCTTTTGGCCCTACAGGATGCGGAAACGACCCTCCGCCGCAGCTTCGTCCTCTCCCTCTACCAACGGCACCAGCGACACCGTCAGACGCGCGAAATTGACGTTGCGCTGATACAGCCAGACGCTGACCATCAACGACAGCAACCAGTAGGCCGAGACACCTTGCTCGCCTTCGTCATCAAGATCAAAAAACGACTCCGTATCACCGACGCACAGGTCAATGGTGAAAGCGTCCGGCACCACCGAGGCACCAACCGGAGATTGCCGAACCGACGCCAGTTCAACGATATCTGCCATTCGCTCCGCTCCCTTTTCGTTAAGTGTCCACATTACAAGTCTAGGCCGGCTGCGCCGGCCCGCGCTGCGCACAGACCGACGCCGCCGGCCTAGGTCTTGGCAAACAGGTCTCGCCACTCATCAAAGGAAATCAGCCCCGCGCGCTGAAGCCCGGTGAGCCGCCGACGCTCCGCCATCTTCCGCTTGATGTCCCGGTAGCGCCTGACGGTCTTCCATCCGTGCGTGTAGTACGGAGGCAGGTAGGAATAGGGCGCTTGCCACGGATCGAAGGTGAAGACCTGGCGCGTGTCATACGCCTTGAATAGATCGTTTCCGAGGTACGTCCACTTATCCGCCAACGGCGCGCCCGCATCGACGCCATAGCGCACCATGGCCTGATGAATGCGCGGGAAGTGAGGCACCCATGTGCCGCCTGTCAGAATACTGAAAATAGGCCGAAGGAACGGGATAGTCATCCGGTCTAGGCGCTTGCACGTGACCCGGTACTCAACGAGCGCTTCCCGCACCTGCTTATCGACCTGCGCGATGTTCTGGCAGATGAAATACACGTCCCAACCCCTTTTTCGCGAGTGAATCAACCAGTCAATCACCGGCTGGCGATCCTTGTCCCCATAGCTACGGGCATTCATGTAGGCCGCCATCTCATCGACCACAATCAGCCCATTCTTGGATTCATCCATCTCCGGATTGCCGATCCCGATCATCTCCAGATGCGCCACCGTAGGCTTGTCCGGAAGCCGGATCACGCGGCACATCTTCGCATCGCGGTTGACGAGGTGCTCCAGCCAGAGATTGAGATTCGTCGCGACACGCTTGCCCGCTATCAGTGCATCACGGATACGACCCGTGGCACAGAGTGTCTTGCCGGCGCCGAGCTTGCCCTCAATGAGGTAGATAGCCATGTCAGAGCGACTTGCGCAAGAACTTAGGAAGCCACATCAACAGCAACAGGAAGACGATGACCAACCCACCACCAACCGTCAGAGAAACCTCCGGATCCACCGGTTTCGATTCACCAGCAGCCAAACCAAACAGGAAGCCAATCAGGAATTCCATTGCATTGTTCTCCTATCAATCCACGTCACCAGACAAACCTACGACGACTCATCAAGCCCCAGCCACGTATTCAATGGCCTTGATCTGCCAGCGATAGAGGCGACATGCCGCCCACACTCCGGAGTAAATAGACAACATCGTCGGCGCCGCGGGAGGCATGCCGACCGAAAGCGCAACTAACAACCAATCCGCACCTGGAATGAACTCCGACAGCGATTGCAGCGCCAGCTTGAGTGCCAGCATCACCGCCGAGAACACGGCACCGAACGTCCCCAAAATCACGACCCGATTGGCGACTCTCTTGCCAAACCAGTCGATCATCACCTTTGCCAGCCAGCCGAACAGCGACGCCAGCAATCCCCCGAGAATTGGCATATCAGCTCCCGTTTAGCGCATCTTTCACTTCAGCGACACAAGCGCCCATGATCGTGAACGCCCAAATGACCGTCGCAAGCACCTTCATAGTTTCCACAGCGGGGCACCAGTCGATCGACACGAAATTCCCCGGCACTGCCTCCACCTGAGTCGGCTTGCACTCCGAGCGCGGAATCACCGGCAGCCACGATAACCAATTGGTCTCAGGCTTTGCGCCATCCAGTACCGACTTAAGGGCATCGGTCTGTTGTTTCATCGCCGCATCCATCGCGGCCCCGGTAGACGACTGCGTTTCCGCTGACTGCGCGGTCGGCGTACCGGCCTCATCAATCTTGCAAGCAGGACTACCAGCGATACCCAAGCCGCAAGGCAACGGAGCATCGGTGCCCGCCCCCTTTTGCGTTTCGGTCGTGGTCGTGGTCGTGGTGTTGTTCGTGGCGCTATTCGTCACGCTGTTTGTGGTCGTGGTCGTAACGTTGAACGTGAGGTTGTTTCCAGCAGCCGACGTGCCGCTATTGCCGGGCGTCACGGTCGACGACTTGGTAACGGTCGTGGTGTCCGTTGAGCCGTCGCCATGGGGCGAGGTCGTGGAGCTAACCTGCATCGGTCCAACCGTCACAGGCGACGCGTTGAACTGGCCTGTAGCACCCTCCCAGAACGGACCATCGAATGCGCCCTGATATTGGCCATTCATACCGATCTGCTTAAGGATGTCCGCAGCAGTCGCAGGCTGTTTGCCGAGGTATGCATCCACCGCTTTGCCCGCATCATCGGGCACGGCCGCACGCTCTGCACCAGTCGGAGACGACATGCGCATCGAATCGTCATACCAGTTGCTATTCCACCAGTAACGAAGGTTTGCGCTAAGACATGGAGCACCATCTTGGCATTGGATGGGCTGAAAATTTGTCGCAGTAGGGCGACGAGCAAGCACCCAGCCCTGATAGGTAACGTTGTCTATGCAATCAGTTCCCGCCCAATTGCAGACGCGTCCTTTCATCGTGTCCGGCGCCGGAGTGTCCTTAATGCACCATCCGCCTGGCTGATTGCACACGTACATGCCGTAATCAATAGCCGCTGTCAGCAAGATGCCGCCAACCAGCCCTTGGGGCGTCAACCGCCATGCGTTTGTGGCCAACCCCTTGAGAGACGAGCGCGGAACCCGCACCACGTCACTTACGCCCAACTCCACCGCCTTCTTGATCGGTGTATCCACGACAAGCTTTGCGCTGTTCGTCAGCACGGCACCGCCAGCACCATCCGCAGTCACCACGCCCGCTTTGATGTAGTCGGAAGGGGATGCCAGCGAACGAGCAATACCATCCAATCCGGACTTGTAATGCCCCACCACACGGCCAAGGCTGTCATACACGCGCCCGTTAGCGTAATAGGTTCCCGACTGAGCCAACGACGCGGGAGAGTGCAGCAGAGAAAAGAGAAGGGCCAGCGCGATGACGACTGGCCCAATCAGCAGATCAACGGAACTCCGGGTTGACACAGAAGCCCGCTGGATTCTGGCAGCGTAGTTTTTCATATGCGGGATCAAGTGGCGTTCCGCATGCCGTGAGGCATGACCCCACGGCACACAGAAGCAGCAGACGCTTAAGCAGCGCCACGGAACTTCTTCACATACTTGACGCCGACACCCACGCCGACACCAGCAGCCGCCACCAGCACCAGCGGCAGAGTGAACTTGCCAATAGTTGCGAGGGTGTCTGTCTTCGCCTGCGCAATAGCCGTGTCAATATCGGTGGCCTGTGCAAACGCAGCAGGAGCGCCGGACAGAGCCAGCACAGCACCGATGCCAGCAGCAGCAGCGGTCTTCTTGAGTTTCGGCGCAATGGCCTTGATGCGAGCTTTCATGATTTCTCCGTTGTGATGTCGCCCTGGCAGTGCATTGCAGATGGGCGACCGATCTGCAATTCGAAAAATCTCCGCGCGCGCGGCAGCCTGCGTTGAGGTCGAGACCTTTATCACTTCACACTCCGTGCCTTCGCTCACTCCGCTCCGCCGCTCGCTTCGGCCCTCCGGGTACTCCCGTTCAGCGCCGAAAGTGAGCCTCCCCCTGCGCTGCACTACGCTCCGTTCCGCTCCACTCCGTTCCGGCGCGGAAAAGTCGAGGAAAAACCGGTAAAACCCTCGCCCCTTCGGGGCGGCTCCGCCTCCAGCGTGGATAACTCCGCCCTCCGCGCATGGACAAGGCATTGACAGGCATGGACAACAACCAGCGCGTTGCCCACACCTGCCAACCCCTTGCCCACACGCTACGGACCCCCGCGAAGTTACCCACCCCTCCGGCTCCGCTCGACAAGCAAGAGACATTTTCCCCTTGGGAAAATGGCGACTTTTCCGCGCCTACACTCCGTTCCGCTCCACTGCGCTCCGTTCCGCTCCGGGTACTCCCGTTCGGCGCTGAAAGTGAGCCTCCCCCTACATGCCTGCACTCACTCTGTCACTTCGCTCCCTACGGCCCTACGCGTGCCCCGCTAATCAACGCTCGCACCTAATGCAGGATCGCGCGCGCGTCAGGCAACATCCTCAAATCGACGCATGTTGCGAATCGCAGCACCCAAGCCGTAGCCGATGAAGAACGAGAGCAGCACGACACCGATAACCGCCGTCATCGCAACACCCCCGCCACAACACCGACAGCAAACGCAATCGCGCAGCCCACATACAGCACCGTAGTGCGCAACTCCCGAACAGCCTCGACAACAGGGTCAGGTGCAGCCTGTGCCATGACAGACGAGCACAGGAGCAAAAGGCTGGTAGCTATCAAGGTCTTCATGACCCGTACCCCAAGCAAGCCACACACACATTCCGAGCGTCACCAGTGCGACGGTCAACGCTTCGGAAACATCCCGTCCCCGGAACATGACCGGTCGCCGGAGCGTCGAGACACATAGGCAAATCAACCCGAGTAGTACGAGCATCAGGAAGACTTGCATATGCGTCCCACAAAAAAACCGCCCCGCCGCCGACCGTGAGGCCAACGAGCAGGGCGAGGAAGTTAAGAGCAAAACGATTCACAGCAAAATTCACGCAGCCTTGGACTCAGCAGCGGGACCAGCACCCGGTTTCGGCGTAGCCTGAGGCGCGACGCTGCGCAGGGTACTGATACGGGCAGCGACAGTGTTATCGCGGCCCTGAATGAGATCGAAATCCGCCTCATACAGACCGGGAGGCGTTTCCTTGAGGTGATTGGCCAGCGTCATCACGCCGACGAACGGAGGGAGCGGGGCACCGGTTTCCTGATCCAGTCCCTTCGTTTGCACGATGCACTGTGCCTGGAACATTTCGTAGGCGTTGCCGGTCTTCCGGCTGGTGCCACGAATGGGGATGATCGAGATGATCTGCAGCGTTTGTTGAGCCTTCATGGTTTTTCCTCATGCGCTATCGACGCGAGATTTCGTTACAAAGGGCCCGGTTTACGGGGTGTTGTTTACGGCCTACACTTGCACTCACTCTGAGGTGGAGTATCACTCAGAGTGAGTGTGATCGAAGAATAGCAAAGGGACTCAATATGAGTGTAAAAGAGGCGATTGAATTTATTAAACTGCGAGGCGGGTTCAATAGCTACAAGGCATTGGCCGAGGCTGCAGGCGTTGACCTGCGCCGCATCGACAACGCCGTGGGCCGAGGCTCCGCACTCAATGCATCGGAAGAAATCGCACTGGGCCAAGCCGCAGGCATGAAGCCGATGGAAGCCATCCAACTGCTAGAACTGGCCTACGATCCGGCACGGGAGGCATTGCTCAAGGGTTTCCGAGGGCTGCTTAACGCCATGAAGAGGGGTGTCAGCTTGGCTCGCTGATGCTGCGTTAAGCAGTCTCAGGAGGGGTTCAAAAACGACCCTCTCCGCCAAAACAAGAAGCTGTCGGAATCGACCACCGGCAGGCAACAACAGTGTAGTAAAACTCAGGCCGACGCCCACGACAGTGCGCGTCGGTTTTGTTTTTTCCGCGGCCGGTTTTTCATGCGGCGGGCATGGGCCGCGGCACTGGCCCGCGTACCGGACGCGCTGCCGGGTGCACTATCATGGCGATCCGCAACGCAGGATGCCGCACCATGACACAGCCACCCGCCAGCCAACCCCCAGCACCGGCCTTCCACGGCGATCCGGCCGAACTGCCGGCCGACCCCAACCTGGTCGCCGGCATGCCGTACCGGCACTACAAGGGCGGCGCCTACACGGCAGTCGGCATCGGCCGCTTCGAGGCCGATCTCGCGCCCGTGGTGGTCTACCGCGCGATGCGCGATCCCTCATTGCTGTGGGTGCGCCGCGCCGATGTGTTCAGTGAACCGGTGGCCGCGCCGCAGGGCGAGGTGCCGCGCTTTGCGCCCGCCTGGCCCGCGGCGCTGGCGTGCCTGGACTTCCTGCCCCGCCAGGCGGTGCTCGATGTGCTGGCGCTGCACGATACGCCGTACCGGCACTACCACGACCGCCGCCATATCCTGGAGATGTTCGAGACCGCCCACGCGCGCGGCATTGCGCTGGACCGCGCGCAGGCGCTGGCGGTGCTGTGCCACGACGCGGTCTATGTGGCGGGGTGCGGGCACAACGAAGCCGCCTCAGCCGCGCTGATCGAAACGGTGGCGCCCGGCGAGGACCGCGCGGTGCTGGATCGTGCCGCGCAGATCGTGCTCGATACGCGCGGCCATGGCCCGAGCATTGCCGGCGCCGACACCGTGCTCGATCTCGACCTGCTCAGGCTGGCCGCGGCTTCGGAAATGTTCGATGCCCACAGCCTGGATGTGTTCGCCGAGAACCGCGCCATGCTGGCCGCCCGCACCGGTCTCCAGGGGGAGGCGCTGGAGACTGAATTCATGCGCCGCCGCGCGGCGTTCCTGGGCAAGCTGGCGCAGCGCCCGCGACTATTCCTGACCGACGCCTTTGCCGACTGCGAGGCGCCGGCGCGCGCCAATATCGCCCGCATCGTCGGCGCCGCGGGTGGGTCCCGTGATTGACGTGCCGGCAGGCGCGAGCGCCTTCGCCGAGGCCTGGCTCACGCCGGGCACGGCGCTCGGGCTGCTGGCGCTGTTCACGCTGGTGACGGTGCTGCTGCTGAGCCTGGTGCCGCTGCTGGTGGCGCTGTTGCGGCCGGTGGTGCGCTGGCTGGACCGGTGGCGCGTGTGGGGGGCCGGCGCACTGTCCGCGCGCGTGGCCGCACAGCCGCGCCGGCTGAGCACGCTCACGCTGCGCATGCTCGAGCGCGACATGGCCGAGCTGCTGGTGGTCCTGCTGGCCGGCGCCGTGCTGCTGGCCTGCGGCAGCGCCCTGTTCTGGCTGGCCGGCGAGGTCGCAGAAAGCGGGGGCGTGGTGCGCATCGACCAGATCGTGTTTGCATGGCTGCGTGCCCTGCGCACCGACTGGCTCGATATCGCGATGGTGGCAGTGACCGAACTGGGCGGCGCGCGCATTTCCCTGACGGTGGGCGTGGCGGTGTTCGCGTGGCTGTGCTGGCGGCGCGCCTGGACCGTGGCCCTGTACTGGGCCGCCGCGCTGCTAGGGGCGCGCGCCTGCGTGATGGCGCTCAAGCTGGGCATGGCGCGCATGCGCCCGGCCAGCATCTACAGCGGCCTGGAATCGTATTCCTTCCCCAGCGGGCACGCCACCAGCAGCATGGTCACCTATGGCTTCCTGGCCTTCCTGATGTGCCTGCGCCAGCCGTGGCGCGTGCGCATCCCGGTGCTGGCACTGGCCGTGGTGGCGGTGGCGGCGATCGGGGTATCGCGGCTGTACCTGGGCATGCACTGGCTGTCGGATGTCGCTGCAGGCTATGCGCTGGGGCTGGCATGGATCGCGCTGCTCGGCACGGCTTACCGCACGCTGCACGTGCCGGCGCCGAAGGAATCGGTGGCGCCATGGCGGCTGGGCGCGGTGGCGGCGGCAGCGGTGGTGGTGGCGTTCAGCTATGTGGCGTGGTTCCGGCTGCCGGATACGCAGGAGCGCTACCGGCAGGCCGTCGCGCCTACGCCAGCCGTGGCGGCGCTTCGGCTTCCGGCGCCTGCGGCAGGCGCGACACCAGCAGCTGGTCGATCTTGTGATGGTCGATGTCCAGCACTTCGAAGCGATAGCCCGCCACGGTGATCGACTCGGATTTCTTCGGGATGCGCTTGAGCGAATAGATCACCAGCCCGGCCGCGGTGTCGACATAGTCCTCGCCGGGCAGGGTGTCGAGATCCAGCGCCTTCTTCAGGTCCACCAGCGGGGTGAGGCCGTCGACCAGCCAGGAGCTGTCGTCGCGCCGCACGATCTGCTCGTCCTCGCTGGAATACAGGATGTCTCCCATCAGCGCGCCGACGATATCGTCCAGCGTGACGATGCCCACCACCAGCCCGTATTCGTTCATCACCACGGCAAAGTTCTGGTGCATCTCGCGGAAGCGCGTGAGCGCCTCGGACAGGGTCAGCGTGTCGGGGATCACCAGCACGTTCTTGTCGTGGTGGCGGCCGATATTGTTGATCACGGTGGCGCTCTCGTCGGCCAGCAGCAGCTGCAGGATGTCCTTGGAATCGATATAGCCCTGCACGTCGTCGAGGTCGTGCCCGCACACCGGGTATTGCGCGTGCGGCTGGTTGACCAGCTTGCGGCGCACGCTGTCGGCGGGTTCGTCGAGACTCAGGTAGACCACGTCGTCGCGCGGCGTCATGATCGCGGTAATGCTCTTGAACTCGAGCTCGAACACGTTTTCGATCAGGTGGAGTTCATGCTTGTGCAGCACGCCGGCTTCGGCGCCGGCATCGACCATCGCGGCGATGTCCTCGGTGGTGATCTGGTCGACCGGCTTGGTCGGCAGGCGCAGCAGCCGCAGCGTGGCATCGGCGGCGGCGTTGAAGATCCAGACCAGCGGCTTGAGCACGCGCAGCAGCGTCAGCATCGGGTCGATCACCGCCACCGCGCACCGCTCGGGGAAGGTCATGGCGATGCGCTTGGGGATCAGGTCGGCAAACTGGATGAACAGCAGCGTCACGATCAGGAACGAGCCGATATTGGCCACGCGCTGGGCGTGGACCACCTGCATATAGGGCGACAGCGTTTCCAGCAGCAGGTCCGATACATGCTTCTCGCCGAGGATACCGGCCAGGATGGCCACGCTGTTGACGCCGATCTGCACGATCGTGAAGAAATTCCCGGGCTCTTCCTTGAGCCGCAGTACGCGCGTGGCGCGGCCATCGCCGCGCTCCGACAGGACTTGCAGCTTGGTGCGGCGCGCGGCGGTCAGCGCGATCTCGGAGACCGAGAAAAAGGCGCTGACAAGGACAAGGGCGATCAGGGTCAGGACGAACATAGGCGGTTTGGCGCACGCAGGTTGTGCCTGCAGGCGGCTTGATGATGGTGCACGCCGCGCGCGGCTGTCAATCGGACATCAGTCAGACATCAGGCGGACCTCGATCGCGGCTCCGGGGCGTGGCGTCAAAGCTGGCGGCTGGCGCTTCCAGCCGCTGCGGCAGCGTTGCGGCCAGTTCCGCGGCGGCCAGCGCAAACTGCGCGCGCAGGTCGTCGGCCAGGCTGGAGCCGGCGCGATGGCTGGCGCGCAGCATCTGGACCTCGAACGGCAGCACTGGCGCCACGTCGTGCAGCGCGACCCGCTCGGGGCTGGCGCTGAGCGCGGTGTACTGGTCCAGCAGGGTCACGCCCAGCCCCGCATCGACCAGGGCCAGCGCCAGCGAATAGGTCTGCACCTCCAGCGTCGAGCGCGGCTCCAGCGCGTGCCGGGCCAGGGTCTGGCGCACCAGCAGCCCGAGCGAGCTGTTGTCGTCATAGCCGATGAAGGCGCGCTCCATCAGCCGCTGCATCGGCACCACCTGGCGGCGCCCGCCGGCGGGCAGCGGCTGGCCGCGCGGCACCGCCAGCAGCATGCGGCCGCTGGCCACCGGCTCGCTGGCGATGGCCTCGTGGCCCGGCGGCGCAAAGGCAAAGCCCAGGTCGATCTGGTTGGCCAGCAGCGCCCCGACGATCTCGTCGGTATGGTGGGTCAGCACCTGCACCTGCGTGTCCGGGTGGCGCGCGCAGAAGCGCCGCACCGCCGGCACCAGCAGCGGGTTGGCCAGGCTGGGGGTGGCGGCCACGCGCAGCCGCCCGGCGCCCTTGTGGCGCAGGCTTTCCGAGACCCGGCGCACGCGCTCGATCTCGCCATATAGCCTTTCGACATCGCCATAGAGCGCATTGGCCTCGGGCGTGGCCTGCAGCCGACCGCGCACCCGCTCGAACAGGCGAAAGCCGAGCGAGGCCTCGGCGTGCTGCAGCACGCGCGTGACCACCGGCTGGGACACGTGCAGCAGGCGCGCGGCCTCGCTGACGGTGCCGGTCAGCATCACGGCGCGGAAGACTTCGATCTGGCGCAAGCGCATGGCAATCCGGGAAGCGGGCAGGCATCCATAGCCTGATGGCATATTCTGGCACGTATTCGCATTGGGCAATCCGCGCCGCCTGCACTACGCTTTGCCGGATCGGGAAAAAGCAATCAAGGGATGGCAATGCAGGTAGTGATCGTGGGCGCCGGCGTGGTCGGCATGACGACGGCGTGGCGCCTGGCCGAGGACGGCCACCAGGTGATGGTGCTGGAGCGCCACGACGGGCCGGCCGAGGAGACCAGCTTTGCCAATGGCGGGCAGCTCAGCTACAGCTATGTGGCGCCACTGGCCGGGCCGGGCGTGATGGCCAAGGTGCCGGGCTGGCTGCTGCGGCGCGATTCGCCGATGCGCTTCCGGCCCGCGGCCGACCCGGCGCAGTGGCGCTGGCTGGCAGCCTTCATGGGCGCCTGCAATGCCGCCACCAGTGAAGCCACCACGCGCAAGCTGCTGCGGCTGGGGTTCTATTCACGCGACCTGATGCAGGCGTTCGTGGCCCGGCACCAGCATGACGATGTTGGCGCCGGTTTCGATTTTGCGCGGCGCGGCAAACTGGTTGTGCACCGCGATGCGGCGGCGTTCGATGCGGCCTGCCGGCTGCTGGACTACCAGGCCAGCCTGGGTTGCGAGCAGCAGGCGCTGGACCGCGATGCCTGCGTGGCGCTGGAGCCCGCGCTGGCCGGCATCCGCAACGAGATTGCCGGCGCCATCTACACGCCGAGCGAGGAAGTGGGCGACTGCCACCGCTTCTGCCTGTCGCTGGCACGGTTGCTGCAAGACGGGGCGCACGCCGGGGTGTCGATGCGCTTCGGCACCGTCGTGCAAGAGCTGGTGCAGCAGGGTGGGCGCGTGACCGGCGTGCGGACCGCCAGCGGCGTGGTGCCGGCCGACGTAGTGATCGTGGCCGGCGGCATCGGCAGCGTGCCGCTGCTGCGCCCGCTGGGCGTGCGGCCGATGCTGTGGCCGCTCAAGGGCTACAGCATCACGGTGCCGCTGGCCAGCGGCACGCGCGCGCCGCATATCAGCGTGACGGACTTTGCCAACAAGATCGTCTACGCGCGCATCGGCAATACACTGCGGGTGGCGGGCATGGCCGACCTGGTGCGCGGCGGCACCCGCATCGACCCGGAGCGGGTCGGCACGCTGGTGGCACAGACACGCGCGCTGTTCGAGGGCATCGTGCCCGAGCTGCCGCTGGCGCAGCTGCAGCCGTGGGCCGGGCTGCGCCCGGCCACGCCGGACGGCCTGCCGCTGGTGGGGCCGTCGCGGGTGTCCGGGCTATGGCTGAACCTGGGCCATGGCGCGCTCGGTTTTACGCTGGCGATGGGCAGCGCCGGCCTGCTGGCCGACCGGCTGGCAGGGCGCCGTCCGGCCATCGAAGCAGAGGATTTTGATGCTGCGTGCGCCTAGCGTCCTGTCCCGCTAGCGCCGCAGGCAAGTGTTGGCTCATGCCGTACCCGTGCGTCCGCAAGCCACGACGCCGTCCACGAAACATGCCTCAATGACCAAGCCCCACTACAAGGAGCGCCACATGCAATCACTGCACCCCCACCGATCCGCCACCCGCCGCGCGCTTGCGGCCGCCACGCTGCTGCTGGCCGCCGGCGCCGCCCATGCCGCCGATGGCGACACGCTGAAGAAGATCAAGGACAGCGGCGTGATCTCGCTTGGCTATCGCGAATCGTCGATCCCGTTCTCATACACCGACGGCAAGGAGGTCATGGGCTATTCGCACGAGATCCTGCTGCAGATTGTCGACAAGGTGAAGAGCGAACTGAAGATGCCCGGCCTGCAGATGCGCCTGACCCCGATCACCTCGCAGAACCGCATCCCGCTGGTGCAGAACGGCACCATCGACATCGAATGCGGCAGCACCACCAACAACCTGGAGCGCCAGAAGCAGGTGGCGTTCTCGAACAGCATGTTCGTCTACGGCATCAAGATGCTGACCAGGAAGGATTCGGGCGTGAAGGAGTTCACCGACCTGAAGGACCGCAATGTGGTCACCACCGCCGGCACCACCGGCGAGCGCCTGCTGGTCAAGATGAACGGCGAGAAGGCCATGAACATGAACCTGATCAGCACCAAGGACCACGGCCAGTCCTTCCTGATCCTGGAGACCGGCCGCGCCGCTGCCTTCGTCATGGACGAGCCGCTGCTGTACGGCGAGCGCACCAAGGCCAAGAGCGCGGCCGACTGGGTGGTGGTCGGCGCGCCGCTGCAGACCGAGAACTACGCCTGCATGTTCCGCAAGGACGATCCCTCGTTCAAGAAGCTGGCCGACGGCGTGATCGCAGACCTGCAGACCAGCGGCCGTGCCGAGAAGCTGTACAACAAGTGGTTCATGTCGCCGATCCCGCCGCGCGGCATCAACATGAATTACCCGCTCTCGGCCGACATGAAGGCGCTGTTCGCGGCGCCCAACGACAAGGCCTACCAGTAAGGGCAGGGCGCCACGGCCGGGCCGTATCAGGTCCGGCGGTTATTTAGCCATAATGAATCAGTATTTAGCGCTCGATAGTGTTTGCGGTAGTGTTGAGCCCGATATAGGCTCATAGCAGCACAACTGGCCGGCGGCCCTCACAAGCGGCCTCCGGCGCTGTCTGCCCCCCACACTGCTTATCCGCATCCACTGGAGAACATATGCGATCGATTCGTACTGGCTGGCTCAAATCCCTGCTGGCTGCCTCGCTGCTTGCCGGCGCCGGGCTGGCGTCCACCGCGGCGCAGGCCGCCGACCTGCTCGATACCGTCAAGCAGGCCGGCGTGCTAAAGATCGGCCTGGAGGGCACGTATCCGCCGTTCGGCTTCCGCGGCGCGAAGAACGAGCTGGAAGGGTTTGACGTGGACGTGGCGCGTGCGGTGGCGGGCAAGCTGGGGGTGAAGCCGGAGTTCGTCACCACCGAGTGGAGCGGCATCATTGCCGGCCTGCAGGCGGGCAAGTTCGACGTGATCGTCAACCAGGTCAACGTCACGCCTCAGCGCCAGCAAGTGCTGGACTTCTCCACGCCCTACGTCTACTCGGATGCGCAGCTGATCCAGCGCAAGGACGACAAGCGCCAGTTCAAGTCGCTGGAAGACCTGAAGGGCCACAAGCTCGGCGTCAGCCTGGGCAGCAATTTCAACGACCTGGCCAAGTCGGTGCCGGGCATCGACGTCAAGACCTATCCCGGCGCGCCTGAGTACCTGCGCGACCTCGCGGCACAGCGCGTCGACGCCGCGCTGAACGACCGGCTGATGGTCGCCTACCTGGTCAAGACCGCCAACCTGCCGCTGCGGCCGGGCGCGATCGTGGCGGGTGCCACCACGCAGGTGGCCATCCCGTTCCGCAAGGACAACCCCAAGTTCGCGCAGGCCATCAACCACGCGCTGGATGACCTGGGCAAGGACGGCACGCTTGGCAAGCTCTCGGTGAAGTGGTTCGGCACCGACGTGACCAGGCCCGCCGGTAAGCCAATCAAGTAAGCCAGTCAGGTAAGCCGGCCAGCAAGCCGGGCGGTATCATGTCGCGGCGCCGCGGTCTGCATGGCTGCCGCGCCGTTTTCTTTTTCATTCTTCTGCCGCCGCCACGCCCATGTCCGCTCTCCAGCTTGTCACCGATTCCCTGCCAGTGCTGCTGCAGGGCACGCTGCTGACCATCAAGTTCGCGTTGTGGTCGATGGTGTTCGGGCTGATGCTGGGCACGGTGGTGGCGCTGATGGGCATCAGCCATAGCCGCGTGCTCAAGGCGGCGGCGCGCACCTACGTCAGCATCATGCGCGGCACGCCGCTGCTGGTGCAGATCTTTGTCGTCTACTACGGGCTGCCGGGCATCGGCATCGCGCTGGAGCCCACGCCCGCGGGCGTGCTGACGCTGAGCCTGAACGTCGGCGCCTACCTGTCCGAGAGCATGCGCGGGGCCATCCTGGGCGTGTCGCGCGGCCAATGGCTGGCAGCCTACAGCCTGGGCCTGACGCCGGCGCAGGCACTGCGCTACGTGATCGGCCCGCAGGCGCTGCGGCTGGCGGTGCCAAGCCTGTCCAACAGCCTGATCAGCCTGATCAAGGACACCTCGCTGGTATCGGTCATCACCGTGACCGAGCTGCTGCGCACGGCGCAGGAGGTGATCGCGGCCACCTACCAGCCGCTGCCTCTGTACCTGGCGGTGGCGGCGATCTACTGGGTGCTGAGCACGGGGCTGTCGGGGGTGCAGCATATGCTGGAGCGGCGCTTGTCGCTGCCCGGGCGCCACTGATCGGCGCGCAAAGAAAAAGGCCAGCTCTGCGGAGCTGGCCTTTTTTTATCGCCGGGCCGGTCAGCCCTGCGCGATGCGGCTGGCGATATGCCCCAGCGCCTCTTCCACCTGGTCCACCAGGACCAGGCACAGGTCGCCCGGCTGCAGGTGCGACAGCGCGGTATCGATGGCGAGGAACTCGCCACGGATCTCCTCGACCTGGCCGGCGCGTTGCGCGCCCTGCAGGCCTTCGCGCAGCAGCGCCAGCACCTCGCCGTCGGCGCGGCCGCGCTGGCACTGGTCCTGGTACAGGATGACTTCATCGAACACGCCGCCCAGGATCTGGGTCTGGCGGCGGATGTCGTCGTCGCGGCGGTCGCCCGCGCCGCTGATCACCACCATGCGCCGCTTGGCCGGGATGGTCTCGACAGCGTTGCACAGCGCCAGGATGGCATCCGGGTTGTGGCCGTAGTCGGCGATCAGCGTGGCGCCGCGGTAGTCGAACACGTTGAAGCGTCCCGGGGCGGTCTGCGCGTCGTTGACGAAGGTGGCCAGGCCGCGGCGGATGGTCGGCCAGTCGATGCCCAGCGCCCACGCGGCGGCGATCGACGACATCGCGTTATCGACCTGGAAGCCGATGGTGCCGTTGCGCGTCAGCGGGATCTCGGCTACCGCGATGCGCACTTCAGTATCGCCTTCGGACGCCACGATGTCGGCGCCGTCCACGAACACCACGCGCTTGCCCTGCGCGCGGTGCGTGGCCATGGCCGGCTGGTTGGGATCGTGGGCGAAGAAGGTGACGCTGCCGGGGCAGGCGTCGGCCATGCGCACCACCATCGGGTCGGCTGCGTTCAGGACCGCCATGCCGTGCGGCGCGACGTTCTGCACGATCACGCTCTTGAGCACCGCCAGGTCTTCCACCGAGTTGATGTAGGACAGGCCCAGGTGGTCGCCTTCGCCCACGTTGGTCACCACCGCCACGTCGCAGCGGTCGAAGGCCAGGCCTTCGCGCAGCAGTCCGCCGCGCGCGGTTTCAAACACGGCGGCGTCCACGTCCGGGTGCAGCAGCACGTTGCGCGCGCTGCGCGGGCCGCTGCAGTCGCCGGTGTCGATGCGCTCGCCCTGGATATACACGCCGTCGGTGCCGGTCATGCCCATGCGCAGGCCGCTGGTGGCCATGATGTGGGTGATCAGCCGGACCGTGGTGGTCTTGCCGTTGGTGCCGGACACGGCCACCACCGGGATGCGGCCATCGTCGCCATCGGAGAACATGGTCGAGACAATGGCTTCACCGACCGCGCGGCCCTTGCCGTACGACGGCTGCAGGTGCATGCGCAGGCCCGGCGCGGCGTTGACCTCGACGATGCCGCCGGCCTGTTCCTCGAACGGCTTGAGCATGGTCTCGCACACGGCGTCGACGCCGGCGATGTCCAGGCCCACCATCTGCGCCGCCGCCACGGCACGCGCGGCGATGTCCGGGTGGACGTCGTCGGTGACGTCGGTGGCGCTGCCGCCGGTGGACAGGTTGGCGTTGTTGCGCAACACCACGCGCGTGCCGTTGGCCGGCACGGAATCGGCGGTCAGGTTCTGCTTGGCCAGCGTGGCCAGCGCGATGTCGTCAAAGCGGATCTTGGTCAACGAGGTCGCATGGCCTTCACCGCGGCGCGGGTCGCGGTTCACTTCCTCGACCAGCTGGCGCACGGTATGCACGCCGTCGCCGATGACCTGCGGCGGGTCGCGGCGCGCGGCCGCCACCAGCTGCTTGCCGACCACCAGCAGGCGGAAGTCATGGCCCGGGATATAGCGCTCGACGATTACGTCCGAGCTGATGTCCGAGGCGACCTCGTAGGCCGTCATCACTTCCTCGCGGGTGCGGATGCGCACCGCCACACCCTTGCCCTGGTTGCCGTCGCGCGGCTTGACCACCACCGGGGCGTCGATTTCCTGCGCTGCGGCCCAGGCCTCTTCGGCGCTGCGCACCGAGCGGCCCAGCGGCACCGGCACGCCGGCGGCGTGCAGCAGGGTCTTGGTCAGGTCCTTGTCCTGCGCGATCGATTCGGCCACGGCGCTGGTGCGGTCGGTCTCTGCGGCCTGGATACGGCGCTGCTTGCTGCCCCAGCCGAACTGCACCATCGAGCCCTGCGTCAGGCGCCGGTAGGGGATGCCGCGCGCCACGGCGGCGTAGACGATGGAGCCGGTGCTGGGCCCCAGGCGCACGTCCTCGTCCAGCTCGCGCAGGCGGTGCAGCGCGTCTGCCAGGTCGAACGGGGTGTCGTTGCGCGCGGCGCGGCACAGGGCCTCGGCCAGCTCGAACGCAAGCCGGCCGACTTCTTCCTCGCTGTATTGCACGATCACCTGGTAGGTGCCGGGCTCGACCGTCTGCGCGGTGCGGCTGAAGGTGACCGGGCAGCCGGCGGCGGCCTGCAGGCGCAGCGCCGTTACTTCCAGCACGTGGGCCAGCGACAGCTCGCCCGATTCCTCGTCCGGGCGCAGCGGCCCGATCTCAGGGAAACGGGCGCGCAGCCGGTCTTCAAAACCGGGCAGGGCCGACAGCATGTTGGTGGCATCCTGGCAGGCCACGATCGCCTCGATGGCGGTGTGGCGGCACCACAGGTTCGGGCCCCGCAGGGCCCGGATACGTGAGACTTCCATAGAACGGTTTCCGTGTCTTCTATGCGCGGTTGAGCTTGGGGCCGCGTCAGGCGCGGCGCGCAGGCTGGCCCATCCAGTGGTGCACCAGGTCGACGGTGGCGCCGGTGGCGGCCTCGTCGCACTGCAGTACCAGCAGGTCGCCCGGCACCAGCTGGCTGAGCGCGGTTTCAATGGCGCTGGCGCGCGTGCCTTCGTCGATGATCTTGGTCACGCGCCGGCCTTCGTACAGGCCCTGCTTGAGCAGCGCGCGCGCCTCGGCATCGGGCAGGGCGCGCTTGACGCTGCGGTCCTCGCACAGGAAGACGCGGTCGAAATGCTGCCCCAGCGCCATGCCCTGGCGCACCAGGTCTTCGTCGCGGCGCTGCATGCCGGCGCCGTAGACCACCATGCGGCGCTCGGCCGGGAAGCGCTCCAGCGCGGTCGCCAGGGCTTCCAGCGCGGGCGCGTTGTGGGCGTCGTCGACCACCACGGTGGCGCCGTTGCGCTCGAACAGCGTGAAGCGGCCCGGCACGTCGACCTGGCCGACATCGAAGGTCACCACGCCGGCGCGGATCAGGTCGTTGGAAATGCCCAGCGCCCAGCCCGCGGCCACGGCCGCCAGCACGTTCTCGACCTGGAACGCGACGCGTCCGGCATAGGTCAGCGGCACCGCGGCCACGTCCACCAGCGCGGTTTCGCTGCTGCCGGTGGCCAGCACGATCTTGCCTTCGCGCAGGTACACCGCGCGCTTGCCGGCGGCGCGGTGCGACACGATCGCGGGCAACTCCGGCGTCAGGCCGAAGAAGATCACGTCGCCGTCGCACAGCCCGGCCATCTCCACCAGGCGTTCGTCGCGCGCGTTGAGCACGGCCGCGCCGGTCTCCAGCACCACGTCGACCTGCGTGCGCAGCACGTTGTACATGCGGTCCTCGTCCTCGACGTAGTAGTCGCCGAGGTGGTCGGGCTGGTCGAAATTGGTGACCACGCCGACCTGGCAGCGGTCATAGGCCAGGCCTTCGGAGAGGATGCTGCCGCTGTCGTTCTCGAACACGGCGGCCTCGACCGCGCGGTTCATCAGGATGCGATGGCCCGATTCCCAGTTGGCGCGGTCGCCGCTTTCCACCTGGCGGCGGTCCAGGAACAGCCCGTCGCTGCAGGCCAGGCCGGTATGCTTGCCCGACAGCTGCAGCAGGCGCGCCACCAGGCGCGCGACCACGGTCTTGCCGTTGGTGCCGGTCACGCCCACCACCGGGATGCGGCCCTGGTCGTCATCGGACTCAGGGAACAGGTGGTTGACAATGGCGCGGCCGACCGGGCGCGGCGTGCCTTCGGCCGGCTTGATATGCATCAGCAGGCCGGGGCCGGCGTTGACCTCGACGATGGCGCCGCGCTGCTCGGCCAGCGGGCGCGAGATGTCCTCGGCCACCAGGTCCACGCCGGCGATGTCCAGCCCGACCACGCGCGCGGCCAGCGCCGCATGCGCGGCGACGCTCGGGTGCACACGGTCGGTGACGTCGAAGGCGACATTGCCGTTGCGCTGGATCAGCACGGTGCGGCCTTCGGGCGGTACCGAGCTAGCGTTCATGCCCTGGCGCTTCAGTTCCAGGCGCGCGGCCGAGTCCAGCCGCACACGGTTCAGCGGATGATCCTCGGTGGTGCCGCGGCGCGGATCGGAATTGATCTGCAGCTCGATCAGCTCGTCGATGGTGGACTTGCCGTCGCCGACCACGCTCGCGGTCTCGCCCATGGCGGCGGCCACCAGGCGGCCGCCCACCACCAGCAGGCGGTGCTCGTTGCCGGGGATGAAGCGTTCGACGATGACGCCGTTGCCTTCGTCGATGGCCACGCCGTAGGCGGTCTCGACTTCCTCGCGGGTCATCAGGTTGGTGAACACGCCGCGGCCGTGGTTGCCGTCATAGGGCTTGACCACCACCGGCACGCCGATGTCCTCGGCGGCGTCCCAGGCGTCTGCCGGGGAATCGACCATGCGGCCCTCGGGGACTGGCACGCCGCAGGACTCCAGCAGGCTCTTGGTCAGGTCCTTGTCGCGCGAAATGCTTTCGCCGATGGCGCTGGTGCGGTCGGTCTCGGCGGTCCAGATGCGGCGCTGGCGCGCGCCGTAGCCCAGCTGCACCAGGTTGCCGTCCGACAGGCGGATCGCCGGGATGTCGCGGTCGTCCGCGGCATCGACGATGCAGGCGGTGCTGGGGCCCAGGCAATGCTCGTCCACCAGGCGGCGCAGGTTGTCCACGGCGGCGGGGACGTCGAAGGGACGGTCCTCGATCGCGGCCATGACCAGGTCGCGGGCGGTGAACAGGGCGACGCGGGTGACTTGCTCGTGCCAGGCGCGCACGATCACCTTGTAGACGCCGCGCACCGGGGTCTCGCGCGCCTTGCCGAAGCCGCCGGGCATGCCCGCCAGGTTCTGCAGCTCAAGCGTCACGTGTTCCAGGATATGGCCGGGCCAGGTGCCGTCCTTCACGCGCTGCAGGAAGCCGCCGCGCTCGCCGATACTGCAGCGATGCTCGATCAGCGACGGCAGCCAGGCCGACAGGCGCTCGTGGAACCCCGGAATCGTGTTGGAGGGAAAGTCCTCCAGTTCCCCGATATCGACCCATGCCTCCAGTACGGGCCGATATGTCCACATATTCGGGCCGCGCAGCGACATGACATCGAAAATCTCAATGTCCTTCTTTTTCATTGAATTAGCTTGAGGCAGTGGGCGGAACCGCCCGAGAAATGGAAGCCTAACCTTTCAGTAACGTTACAGCACAGAGCGGGTTGACTTTCTTCGTGTAAAAGTGATTGTGCAGTGCATCAGGAGTACCCGCGCGTTCGTCGTTATGTATACTGCGGGCGAATTCGCGGGCCGCCAGAGCGTGCCCGGCCTAAATTTGTTTCAAGTTATGTCCGTACCGCTTGGACGCACGCCGCGCCATCCATGACCCAGTCCTCCCTGCCTGTCCCTACCGCCCCTGCTTCCGACGAGCCCTGGCGTACCGAATCCGGATCGTGGCTCCGACCCGGCGAGACCGTCCTGGCCGGACTGGCTCTGGACCTCGACGCGAAGCTGCATTTTACCCAAGGGTGGCTGGTTGTGACCGACCAGCGCATCGTTGCCCGGGCTCCCGGTGAAAAAAATGTGCGGGAATGGAACATCGGGACCTCCCTGCGCCTGTCGCACACCGACCACGCGGGCGTGGGCGCGCTGGAACTGAGCGGTCCAGAAGGCCGGCTGGCGAGCTGGCGATACACGCTTGGTTACAATCCGGCCGCGCTGCGGCTGGCCGACCAGTTCGAATTCCAGCGCGATGCCGCCGGCGCGCGCCCGGCGGGCGGGGCGGGCGAAGTGCTGTGCCCGACCTGCAAGGCGCCGCTGCCGCCGGACGAGGAACAGTGCCCCCAATGCAGCCGGGAGCTGGAAACCCCGCCGTCGACCTGGGCGCTGCTGCGCCTGTGGCGCTTTGCCCGGCCGTACCAGTGGCAGCTGCTGGCGGGCTTCCTGCTGACGCTGCTGTCCACCGCGGCCACGCTGGTGCCGCCGTACCTGACCATGCCGCTGATGGACAAGGTGCTGATCCCGTTCCAGAACGGGGTGCCGATCGACTACGGGCTGGTGCGTCTGTACCTCGCGGGATTGCTGGGGGCGGCGCTGGTGGCCTGGTCGCTGGGGTGGGCGCGCACTTACCTGCTCGCGCGCGTATCGGAGCGTATCGGCGCCGATCTGCGCACTACCACGTACGAACATCTGCTAAAGCTGTCGCTGGAATACTTCGGCGGCAAGCGCACCGGCGATCTGATGGCGCGCATCGGCTCGGAAAGCGACCGCATCTGCGTCTTCCTGTCGCTGCACCTGCTGGACTTTGCCACCGACGTGCTGATGATCCTCATGACGGCGGTGATCCTGGTGTCGATCAACCCGTGGCTGGCATTGGTCACGCTGGTGCCGCTGCCGTTCATCGCCTGGATGATCCACCTGGTGCGCGACCGCCTGCGCCACGGCTTCGAGAAGATCGACCGGATCTGGTCCGAGATCACCAATGTGCTGGCCGATACCATCCCCGGCATCCGCGTGGTCAAGGCCTTTGCCCAGGAAAAGCGTGAGGTGTCGCGCTTCCGCGAGGCCAACAAGCACAACCTGGCGATCAACGACCGCGTCAACGCGGTATGGTCGCTGTTCACGCCGACGGTCACCCTGCTGACCGAGATCGGCCTGCTGATCGTGTGGGTGTTCGGCATCTGGCAGGTGTCGCACAGCGCCATCACGGTGGGTGTGCTGGTGGCGTTCCTGACCTATATCAGCCGCTTCTATACCCGCCTGGATTCGATGAGCCGGATCGTCTCGGTGACGCAGAAGGCCGCTGCCGGCGCCAAGCGCATCTTCGACATCCTCGACCATGTCTCGAGCGTGCCGGAGCCGGTGCGCCCGGCGAAGCTGGACAAGGTCGAAGGCGCCATCGACATGAGCGACCTGGGCTTCCGCTACGGCAACCGCGCGGTGATCCGCGGGCTGAACCTGTCGATCGAGCCGGGCGAGATGATTGGCCTGGTGGGGCACAGCGGCTCGGGCAAGAGCACGCTGGTCAACCTGATCTGCCGTTTCTACGATGTTTCCGAGGGCGCGATCCGCGTCGACGGCGTCGATATCCGCTCGCTGCCGGTGTCGGAGTACCGCCGCCATATCGGCCTGGTGCTGCAGGAGCCGTTCCTGTTCTTCGGCACGATTGCCGACAATATTGCCTATGGCAAGCCCGACGCCACGCGCGAGGAGATCATCGCCGCCGCGCGCGCCGCGCATGCGCACGAGTTCATCCTGCGCCTGCCGCACGGCTATGACTCGCTGGTCGGTGAGCGTGGCCAGGCGCTGTCAGGCGGCGAGCGCCAGCGCATCTCGATCGCGCGCGCGCTGCTGATCAACCCGCGCATCCTGATCATGGACGAGGCCACCTCGTCGGTCGACACCGCCACCGAGAAGGAAATCCAGAAGGCGCTCGACAACCTGGTGCAGGGCCGCACCACCATCGCCATCGCGCACCGCCTGTCGACACTGCGCAAGGCCGACCGGCTGGTGGTGATGGACCGCGGCCAGATCGTCGAAGTCGGCAGCCATGATGAGCTGCTGTTGCGCGAAGGCGCATACTACAAGCTGTACCAGGCGCAGGCGCGCAATGTCGACACCGAGGACGGCGAAGACGAAGCGATCGAAACGCCGGAGGCCGCCAATGCCCAATGACGTTCCCGCCACCACGCCGACACCCATGTTTACGCTAGATCGCAATCGTTTTGGCCGCCTGGTCCTGATCGCCGAAGACGGCACCGTCCACGAAGGCGTGGTGCCGGTGCGCGCCTTCCCGATTTCCGCGCCGCAGGGCGGCATCGGCCTGATGAGCACCGACGGGCATGAGGTGGTGTGGATTCCGCGGCTGGAGGATGTGCCGCAGGCAGAGCGCGACATGATCGAAGCGGAACTCGCCTCGCGCGAGTTCATGCCGGAGATCCAGCGTATCGTCAGCGTGTCGACCTACGCCACGCCCAGCGTGTGGACGGTGCAGACCGATCGCGGCAAGACCGAGCTGGTGCTGCGCGGCGAAGAGGCAATCCGGCGCCTGGCCGGCAGCACGCTGCTGATATCGGACACGCACGGCATCCACTACCTGATCCGCGACCTGACGGCGCTGGACAAGCACAGCCGCAAGATCCTCGACCGCTTCCTCTGAGGTGTCGCTGGCGACGCCGAAACCCGGGCCGGCGCGCTGCCGGCCGGGTTCCTGATCCTTGTTCCTAGTGCAGCATCTCGGATGCGTCGTCTTCGTCGTCCCAGTCATCGTGCATGACCGGCACGTCAGGCGCCATGTCGAACACCATCGAGTGGTAGCGCACGCTGAACCACTCGCGGAACATCTGCAGCGACAGTTCCTCGGGCCACATCGAGTCATCGAACCACTCGCCCAGCATGAATTCAAAGAATTCCTGCCAGCGCTTCTCGACCCAGCGCAAGGCGTTGTCGTGCGTATCGGCCAGCTCTTCCGGCAGCAGAAACACGCTCTGGTCCTCGCGCACCTGCTCTAGCGTGAGGCCGGCCACCGGCTGGGGATCGACCGCCTGGATCCAGTCCAGGAACGGTTGTTCCGGGACCAGCGCGACCATGGAACGGTTGATGGTGAAGCGGGGATGGTCAGACATGGCGAAAGCCTTCAAGGACTGCAACCGCCTATTGTAGTCCTTCGCCGTGCGGCTTCCGTGCGCGCTACTGATAATCCATGGTAAAGATCATCGCGCTTGATACCGTCCCCGGGGAGGGCGTGCCGCCAAGGCCGATGTAGCGCGCGCCGAAGCGGTATGTGGCGGGGACGTTGGCCGTGATGTTGCCCATCGCATTGCGCACCTGCAGGGGTACAGGCTCGGTGCCGCTCGCATTGACGATCTGCACGCCTGCGCCGCTGGCCATGCCGCCCGTCCCGGCAGTGACGATACCAAGGATGCCATTCGCGGCCGAGGCTACCGGCGTGCCTATGGCCCCGTCCAGTGTCATGCCAACAATCGCCGCGCCACTGCAGGTCAGCTGGATGGCGAAGGGCGTATTGCCGCCCGCGCCCTGGTTTGCGAGTGTCGTGGCACTGATTGCAGGCAGGTTGACCACGGGGGGATAGTTGGTGTTGCAGGCAATTTCCCGCGGTGTCACGTTGCCGCTGAAGCCGATATAGTTGTCGACGCCACCCAGTCCCCCTGCCGTGCTGCCCTTGTAGACGCCGAAGCCGAAGCGGGTCTGGGTGGGATCAAGATTGCCTGAAGTGATCGTCCCGGTCTTCACGAATTCCACCGATACCGACACCGAATAGTTCAGGCTGGCGTCCAGGTAGCCAAGGTTTGCGCTGCGGGTATCGCAGTTCAAGCCGGCTGCGTTGGTCATGGGCTGGCCCGCTGCATTGCGCAGCCGGATGCCGATGCCGGCGACTCCGGTGGAGTAGACGCCGGGCATGACTTCAGTGCCGCTGCCGTAGTAGCAGGAGATGATGGGAGCGCCGGCCACCACGTACGGCGGCACGTTGGTACAGGTGCCGCTGAATGAGTAGTAATGCACTGTTCCGGGAATGGTGCTGCCGACGGCGAGGTTGGCGGCGACTGCCATGTTGCTGAGTGCCTGCAGATATGGCATCGCCGGCGTGGAGCTGCAGGCCGCATGAGCCAAATGCGGGACCGCAAAGCATGCAAGTACCACCAGCCAGTGGCGCAGGGTGCTGATTAGCTGTTTTCCGTTCATGGCAGGGCTCGCGGTGATGGCATGTGCGGCGCGCACAAACGGCCAGGTTGTGCGGCCCTCCGGCTTTCCGGCTTTCCGGCATGCCGGTTAAAGTTGCGCTACTACGATACGTGTGGCGCATTCCCGGCAGCAATAAGGCTTGCCTTAAATCTGGGTCAGAGATTTCATGCCACCGGAACGGAAGAACTGCCCAACAACCCCATGATCCACACCGTGTCGCAAGGCTCTGTGATCCGGACTTCCCGCTTTCGTGCAGCCATTGAGGAAAACGACAAGCGCATTGCCGCCGGTTGCTGGCTATAGTCTGCGAGGGGCTGCAGGCAGGCCATGCGGTCTGATGCGTGCAAGGCATGAATCAATTCTTGCCCGTCATGAATCGGGCGCCTGCCGACAAGGCAAAAGCCCGGCAAGGAGAAGTCATGGATACGTATGTCGACCTGCAGCGGGCCATACTGAACAACATACCGGACCAGGCCTGGTTGAAGGACGCCGGCTCCCGCTACGTCCTGGTCAATGACGCCTTCATGGCCGCATGCGGGCGGTCCGAGGCCGAGATTCTGGGCAGCACGCCGGACAAGGTGTGGTCGGAGGAATGGGGACAGGTCTACCTGGACACCGACAAGGCGGTGGTGGCCAGCGGCATCCGCCGGCGTTATGAGGAATGCCGTCACGGCCAGGACGGCAGCCTGCGCTGGTTCGATACCATCAAGATGCCGATTCGGGGCCAGGACGGCGCGGTCGTCGGCACGGTTGGCATCTCGCGCGACATTACCGACCGCAAGCGCTCCGAGCAGGAGTTGCTGGAATCGCGCGCGCAGCTGCGTGAGCTGTCCGCCTACCTGCAGTCCGTGCGCGAGGCGGAGCGCACCCGGATCTCACGCGAGCTGCACGATGAGCTTGGGCAGTCCCTGACGGCATTGCGCCTGGGACTCAGCTTTATCGAAGCGCAGCAGGGCCCCGATGCCGGCGACGCGTGCCGCAAGCATTTGCAGATGCTCAAGCAGATCGCGGATTCGACGGTGGACGCGGTGCAGCGCATCGCGGCAGACCTGCGCCCGCCGCTGCTGGATGAGCTGGGGCTGACCGCGGCGATCGAGTGGCTGGCCGAGTCTTTTTCCGAGCGCGGCGGCATCGCCTGCGAGCTGGCGCTGCAGCCCGTCGGCGAGCTCAGCGCCGAACTCAGCACCGCGGTCTTTCGCATCGCGCAGGAAGCGCTGACCAATGCCTGCCGCCATGGCCGCGCCGATCGCGTGCGGGTGGAGCTGAGCGCGGCCGGCGGGACCTTGCGGCTGGTGGTTGCCGACAACGGCCGCGGCATCGATGCGTCCAGGGCCGGGCATCGCCGCAGCCTGGGTTTGCTGGGGATGCGCGAGCGTGCGCTGATGCTGGGCGGCAAGCTGGCGGTAACCAGCGAGAAGGGCGGCGGCACCCGGGTCGAGGCGCAGATCCCCAATGCCGGCGCTGCCGGCAACGGAGGCGCAAGATGATCCGCCTGATGCTTGCCGACGACCACACCATCATCCGCGACGGGCTCAAGAAGATCTTCTCCACCGTGCCCGACATGCAGGTGGTGGCCGAAGCCGCCGACGGCTGCGAAGTGTTGGCGCTGCTGCGCGCGCAGACGCCGGACGTGCTGTTGCTGGACATGTCGATGCCGGGGCGCAGCGGCATCCTGCTGATCCAGCAGATACGGGCCGGCTATCCGGCGCTACCGATCCTGGTGCTGAGCATGTACCGCGAGTCGCAATATGCGGTGCAGGCTATCCGCGCGGGCGCGGCTGGCTACCTGACCAAGAATGTGGAGTCCGACCAGCTGCTCGGTGCCATCCGCAAGGTGGCGCGCGGCGGTACCGCGGTCTCGCCGGCGATTGCCGACAAGCTCGTCAGCCAGGCCCGGCAGCCCGATGCCATGTTGCCGCATGCACGCCTGACGGCGCGTGAACTGCAGGTGTTCCAGATGCTGGCAGAGGGGCTGGGCATCAACGAGGTCGCCGCGGCGCTGTCGCTCAGCGCCAAGACGGTGAGCACCCACAAGGCCAACATCCTCGGCAAGATGGATATCGCATCGACGGCCGGGCTGGTGCACTACGCCATCCGCCACGGCCTGCTCGCCGAAGCCGGGGACGCGGCCTAGTCTGCTGCGGTGCGTCTAGGAAAATCCTTAGGTCGAATTCAGCCAATCCTGATGTAGTGATGCCGCCCCGGCACCTACGCTTCAGGTAGCGAAGCCCTGACTTCGCCTGCACAACAAGACCTGAGGAGACAAGCCATGCAGCTGGACCTGCTGATCCGGGACGCCTGCGTACGCGACGACGCGCCCCTGACCGATATCGCCATCCGCGACGGCCGCATCGTCGCCATCGAGCCCGGCATCGACGTGCCGGCGCATGAAGTGATCGAGACCGGCGGCCGCGCGGTCATCCCGGGGCTGGTCGAAGCGCACCTGCACCTGGACAAGGCTCTGCTGCACCGCCGCCTGCCGGCGCGCTTCGGCACGCTGGACGAAGCCATCCGCGTCACCGGCATCCTGAAAAGCAAGCAGCAGCGCCAGGATGTGCTGGACCGCTCGCGCCAGGTGCTGGACATGGCGGTCAGGAACGGCACGGTGGCGATCCGCGCGCATCCCGATGTCGACCTGATCCAGGGGCTGATCGGGGTGGAGACGCTGCTTGAGCTGAAATCGGAGTACCACGATCTGCTCGACCTGCAGATCGTGGCCTTCCCGCAAGAGGGCATCCTGAAATCGCAGGGCACCCGCGAGCTGCTGACAGAAGCCATGGACATGGGCGCCGATGTGGTCGGCGGCTGCCCGTACAACGAGCTGAGCTGGGCCGACACCATGCGCCATATCGACATGGTCTTCGAACTGGCGCAACGCTATGACGCGCCGGTCGACATGCATGCCGATTTTGCCGACGACACCGGCGACCAGCGCTTTGCCGCAGTGTCATATATCGCGCAGAAGACCATCGAAGCCGGCTACCAGGGGCGCGTGTCGCTGGGCCATGTCACGAGCCTGGGCGCGCTTGACGCGGCGCAGCTGCAGCCGCTGATCGAGCAGATCCGCGAGGCCGGCATCAGCATCGTCACGCTGCCCGCCACCGATCTCTATCTCGGCGGCCGCAAGGACGTCCAGAACCAGCGCCGCGGGCTGGCGCCGGTGAAGGCCCTGCACAGCGGCGGCGTCAACGTGGCGTATTCCTCGAACAATATCCGCAACGCCTTCACGCCGTTCGGCAAGGCCGACATGCTGCAGATCGGCAACATGCTGGCGCACGTGGCCCAGTTCGGCGTGCCCGAGCACCAGCTCGCGGTGCTCGACATGGGCACGCACAACGCCGCGCGCGCGATGGGCCTGCACGACACCTATGGCCTCAAGGTCGGGCGCCAGGCTGACCTGGTCGTGCTCGATACCTTCCAGGTGGCCGATGCGCTGATCGACATCCCGCCGCGGCTGTGGGTGGTCAAGCGCGGCAAGATCACCGTAGTCACGCAGCATCGCTGCGAGATCCATCGGCACCGGTGCTGCCCACACTGACCGCAATGCCCGTTTCCCGTCCATCAAGGAGTCGATCATGAGAAAGCTGCCCGCCGAAGTCGTGGCTTCACTGCTTGCCATCACCACCGTTCCCATCGCCGCGCATGCCTCGCACCTGCCGCCATGGGCCATCTTCATCAGCTGGGCCGCGACCTTTGCCATGGGCGGTCCCACGCCGGAGAACCTGAAGAAGATCTGGCCGACACTGCCGGTGGGCTCGCTCTTTGCCTTTGTCATCGTGCTTTGCTTCCGCCAGGCGGCCGAGCAGTTCTCCGGGCCAGCGCTGATCGTGGCGGAGATGGTGATCCTGTTCGCGCTCAACGCTTCGATGATGTATCTCGCTCGCGTGTTCGTCACGCTGCGCTTCATCCCCGGCATGTTCTTTGGCTTTGCCTCGTATTTCGCCACGCTGTTCGGCGGCTTCGGCCCGGTGCCGGGCGATCCCGTTGTCGCGCTTGGCGCGGTGATCGCCATGAATGCGCTCGGACCGGCCTATGCCTGGATCAAGCATCACTACGCGGCACCGGAATCCGTTGCCGAACGCCCATGGCAAGGCTGGAAGACCGAGACCTGAGCCGACGCGTCCTGCCGGGTTTGCGTGCCAGGCGCAGCATGACCCGGCGCCATCATCGAATCGTTATCGCGGCTGCCAGCGTGGGCCGGCCGCGCGTATCCGGGGGAAGTGGGTATGGAATTTCTGGGTGAAGTGGATCCTTGCGGCACCGGCACGTCGCGCCGGGCATTCCTGGCCGGCTCGGCCGCGCTGGCGGGCAGCACCATATTGCCTGCCGTCGGCCAGGAACTGGCGCAGGAGCCGGCGCAATCCGGGCGCGCAGGGCTGGCGCATTCGTCCGCGGGCATGGTCACCAGCCCGCATGGACTGGCCAGCCAGGCGGGGCTGGAGGTATTGAAGGCCGGGGGCAACGCCATCGAGGCGGCGATTGCCATCGGCGCGGTGCTGAGCGTGACATACCCGCACTTTACCGGCCTGGGGGGCGACGCCTTCCTGGTGGTCAGCGACCGCGGCGGCAATGTGCGCACGTTCTCCGGCATCGGCCAGGCGGCGTCCGAGACCTCGGGCTATGCCGGCACGATTCCGCTGCGGGGCCCGGCAGCGGCACTCACTGCCGCCGCCACCGTTGCGATCTGGGACCGCGCCTTTGCCTTCAGCCGGGACCAGTGGGGCGGCACGCAGTCGTGGTCGGCGCTGCTGGCGCGGGCCACCGAGTACGCCGCCAACGGATTCCCGGTCACGCCGTCACAGTGCTTCTGGCAGGAGTTCCGCTCGGCGGACCTGTCAGGCTGGGATGGCTTCGGACAGGTCTTCATGCCAGACGGGCGCATGCCCAGGCCCGGCCAAATGTTCCGCCAGCCTGAGCTGGCCCGCACCCTGGACCGGGTGGCGACACAGGGCGGGCGCGAATTCTACGAGGGCGACCTCGCCGGTCGCCTTGCCGCCGGGCTGGCCAAGGCCGGCTCGCCGTTGCGCGAACAGGACCTGGCGCGCTGCCAGGCGCGCGAAGAAGTGCCGCTGCGCGTGGCCTACCGCGACGGCGAACTGCTCGGCCTGCGTCCGCCCACGCAAGGCGTGACCACGCTGGAGATCATGGGCATCCTCGACCGGTTCGATCTGTCCGGTATCCAGGAAGGCAGCGCAGACTATTACCACCTGCTGGTCGAGGCCGTGAAGCTGGCGTTCCTGGACCGCAACCGCTACGTCGCCGATCCCGATTTTGTCGACGTGCCGCTGGAGCGGCTGTTGTCCAGGTCCAATCTCGACGCCCACGCGCGCCGCATCCGCATGGACCGCGCCATGGCGTGGCCGCATGTGTTCAAGCCCGGCGACACCGTCTACATCGGCGCCGCCGACCGCGAGGGCCGCTGCGTGAGCATGCTGCAGACCGTCTATTTCGACTGGGGCAGCGGCCTGGTCGTCGGCGACACGGGGGTGCTCTGGCACAACCGCGGCGCATCGTTCAGCCTCGATCCCGCCAGCCCCAACGTGCTGCGCGGCGGCAAGCGGCCATTCCATACCCTCAATCCCGGCATCTACCTCAAGCAGGGCCGGCCGCACCTGCTGTACGGCACGCAAGGCGCCGACGGCCAGCCGCAGACACTGGCCGCGGTGCTGACACGGATGATCGACTACGGCATGGATCCGCTGACGGCTCTGCGCCGCCCGCGCTTCCTGCTGGGCAAGACCTTCTCGGACAGCCGCGACAGCCTCAAGCTGGAACAGGATGCCGGCCTGCCGGTGTTCAACGAGCTTGCCGCGCGCGGCCATCAACTGAGCCCGATCCCTGCGCAAAGCCAGCTGGCCGGTCATCCGGGCGCGATCCGGATCGATACCGGCGGGCAGCTTAGCGGCGCGCACGACCCGCGCAGCGATGGCCGGGCGCTGGGGGTATAGCGCGCGGCGCCCGGCGCCGGCGGCGCTTCCCGGTGACGCTGCGTTGTACCGGTGCGTCACCCAAAGAAAGAGCCCTCGGCCAGGGAGGACGAGGGCCACAAGTGGTAGCGGGCGAGTCGCAGTACGCCCGCATACCATGATGGCGCCGCTACGCGATCCGGGCATCCCCAATTCTGGGGATGTTGCTTTCCAGTGCGCGCTGACAGCACCAACCATCAATGGAGCAAAGGGACGTGCAATTCCCTGAAATCGAACGCGTCCGATTTGTCATTGATGCCATGAATGGTCAGGACGGCATCGTGGGTCATCGCCAGCTGCAGGCCTGCGGCAATCGCGGCATCGCGTGACGGGTAGACCGGTCCCGGGTTGTCGGGGTCGTATTCGAGGGCCCACTGCGCGTCTCGGGTGAGGATGACCTCGATGGACTTGATTGGCATCGCCAACTCCGTTTCTTGTGGACGATGTGCGGTCGCGCCGGCGTGGAGAAAGGGCCTGGCAACGGGGAGCCGGTGCCAGGCGTCCGCCTGTGGAGCACTGTGATGCTGATGCCGTGCATGGCCCGGCCTGCAGCGATTCCAGCGTAGACCAGGGCTGGGGACATGACTGTAAACAACTGCAAAGGCTGCGGTGCGATTTGGTTACCGTCCTGGAAAACAGATGGCGGGGTATCCGCTGCCAAAGAAAAAACCCGCGAAGCCTTCGGCTATCGCGGGTTTCTAGACCTGCAGGTGCTGCATCGGACTGAATACTGGTGGAGCCGGCGGGAATCGAACCCGCGTCCGTAAGCCCTCCACAGAGAGTTCTACATACTTAGTTCTGTCATTTGATTTAACCGGCGCATCGCGGACGAACACGCTCTACGACGGCGAGTCACTAGGTTTTCGTCCCCGGCTTCGTGACCCTTCCGGAGCTTATCTGACGTAAATGACCTCGCGTGGTCTTGCGACCCTAGCCCGTCAGCGAGCCAGTGCGAGGACGGCCGCAATTAAGCGGCCAGTGCGTAACGTTCGTCGTTAGCAGTTATTGCATTCCCATTGATTAACGAGGTGACGGGTCCTCGGTATGCCCTCCACTGCTTTGTAACCCACGTCGAAACCAGGTCGGCCCCAGTGAGGAAGCTGGATTGTACCCGGTTGGACGCAAGCTGTCGCGGGGAGTTCCGGGAACGGCCAGGATACCCCTGCGACACAATCAGGCGACCACGGCGGGCAACAGCAGCGGGATCAGCTCGGCCGGGTGGCGGATCAGGTGGTCGGCGCCCCAGGTCTCGGGCGGCTCGGCGTCGCCGCAATAGCCATAGGCGGCTGTGACGGTGATCATGCCGGCGGCCTTGCCGGCCTGGATGTCGCGCAGGTCATCGCCCACATAGACGCACTGGCGCGGGTCGACGCCGGCGCTTGCCGCGGCATGCAGCAGCGGGGCGGGGTGCGGCTTGGCGTGGGGCGTGGTGTCGCCGCTGACGACCGCGCTGGCGCGCGGGGCCAGGCCGATCGCGGCGACCAACGGCACGGTGAAGCGGGCGATCTTGTTGGTGACGATGCCCCACGGGATGCCCGCTGCCTCGAGCGCGGCCAGCACTTGCGGCATGCCGTCGAACAGGCGCGTGTGCACCGCGATGTCGGCCTCGTAGTAGTCCAGGAAGACATCGCGCAGCGCCGGGAACTCTGCATCCTCCGGACGCAGGCCGAAGGCTGCACCCAGCAGTCCACGCGCGCCGTGCGAGGCGACGGGACGCAGTTTTTCATAGGCCACCGGCGCCTGGCCGCGCTCGACGACCAGCCGGTTGGCCGCCGCCGCCAGGTCCGGCGCGGTATCTGCCAGCGTGCCGTCCAGGTCGAAGAAGACCCCTGCGATGCCGGCGCTCATGCTGCCACCCGGCGGAACGCCATCATGTAGTTCACATCGGTGTCGCTGCCCAGCGCATACACCTGCGACAGCGGGTTGTAGGTCATGCCGCGCATTTCCACCAGGTCCAGCCTGGCCTGGCGGGCAAAGCGCGCGAGCTCGGACGGCGTGATGAATTTGTCGTAGTCGTGCGTGCCGCGCGGCAGCATGTTGAGCACATATTCCGCGCCGACGATGGCCAGCAGGTAGGCCTTCAGGTTGCGGTTGATGGTCGAGAAGAACACATAGCCGTCGGGCTTGACCAGCGTGGCACAGGCTTGCACGATCGACGCCGGATCCGGCACGTGCTCCAGCATCTCCATGCAGGTCACCACATCGACGCTGGCCGGTTCACGTGCGGCCAGCGCTTCTGCGGCGATCTCTTCATAGGTCACGGCAACCCCGGTCTCCAGGCTGTGCAGGTCCGCTACCTTCAGTGCCTTGGTCGAGAGATCGATACCGCGCACCGTGGCGCCCAGGCGTGCCATGCTTTCGGACAGGATGCCGCCGCCGCAACCCACGTCGACCACGCGCTTGCCGGCCAGACCGGCGATGCCGTCGATCCAGCGCAGGCGCAGCGGGTTCAGCTCATGCAGCGGCTTGAACTCGCTTTCCGGGTCCCACCAGCGGTGGGCCAGTTCGCTGAACTTGTCGATTTCCTTCGGATCGGCATTGCCGCGCGGCAGGTCCTGATTGGCGGCGCCGGCTGCGGAAAGGGTTTGCGATTGCAACGTCATCGTATGCGGGGCCGGCGGCACTAGCCGCGCCGGCGGTGTGAAGGGAAGAGAGGGACAGTCCGGGCAACTGTACCAAAAAAAAAGCCCAGCTTGCGCTGGGCCTTTCGTCGTCGGAAAGAATCCGATTAACGTGCGCTGCGGGTGCCGACCACTTCGACTTCCACGCGGCGGTTCGGCTGCTGGCAGGCGATCTGGGACTTGCGGTTGCCCTTGCACGACTTCGGATCGACCTTCAGCTGGCGCTTGCCCTTGCCTTCGGTGTAGACGCGGTTGGCTTCAACGCCCTTGCTCACCAGGTAAGCCTTGACCGATTCAGCACGACGGATCGACAGGCGATCGTTGTACTTGTCCGAACCGAACGAGTCGGTGTGGCCAACGGCGATGATGACTTCCAGGGTGATGCCTTGCAGCTTCGAGACCAGGTCGTCCAGCTTGGCCTTGCCTTCCGGCTTCAGGACAGCCTTGTCGAAGTCGAACAGGGTGTCAGCAGCGAAAGTGACCTTCTCGCTCGAGACGACCGGAGGAGCCACCGGAGCCGGTGCCGGTGCCGGTGCGGCCGGGGCCAGGGCGCCGTCGCACAGCGCGTTGGCGGTGGCCGGGGTCCAGGAGCTGTCGCGCCAGCAGAGCTCGTTCGTGCCATTCTTCCACACGTACTCGCTCGTACCGTTGCCCCAGTTGTCGTTCACTGCCTTCTTTTCATAAGGGACGGACTGAGCTTGAGCGGATGCAGCCATTACTGCGGTAGCTGCAACGAGCGCGAGCTTGGCAAATTTTTTCATATTTCTCCTCTCAGGATGAGATCACCGCAGGGTTACTGCGAGCAAATGGACGAAAACAAGTCATACATTCTTCGGAGTATAACATTCTCGATGTGGTGGATGCTCCACTTCGAACAATGTCTGGCTCTTCGCTGGGGAATTGTGCCACAAGGGTCGTTTCCTAAGAAGTAAATATATTCGATTCGCCGCATGGGTTTTGGGCCTGTGGTGTTTGTGCAACATAGGTCTTGTGTCGCCCGCAAAGCCTTGTGGCATCAGGGATTCCGGGTTTCAGTGAGGGCCTCGGGAGGTGTGCGCAAGGGCTATCCGGAGAGCGGCAGGCGGGGGGTGGCGGCATGTTAGAATGGCACGTTGCCCAGCCGTCAGGCGCCCACTGTGCCGCGCGCTAAAGGGCCTGTCATTCGCTTAAACCTGCCGCATAAACCACGCCGCAATGGATCCATTCGCAAAAGAAACCCTTCCGGTCTCCCTCGAAGAGGAAATGCGCCGCTCCTATCTCGATTACGCCATGAGCGTGATCGTGGGCCGGGCGCTTCCTGATGTGCGGGACGGCCTGAAACCGGTGCACCGGCGCGTGCTGTTTGCGATGCACGAGCTCAACAACGACTGGAACCGACCCTACAAGAAGTCGGCCCGTATCGTCGGTGATGTGATCGGTAAGTATCACCCGCACGGCGATACCGCAGTCTACGACACCATCGTCCGCATGGCGCAGGACTTCTCGCTGCGCTACATGCTGGTCGACGGCCAGGGTAATTTCGGTTCGGTCGACGGCGATAACGCCGCGGCCATGCGTTATACCGAAATCCGCCTGGCGAAAATCGCCCACGAGATGCTGTTCGACATCGACAAGGAAACCGTCGATTTCGACAGCAACTACGACGGCTCTGAAAAAGAGCCTTCGATTCTGCCGGCGCGTATTCCCAATCTGCTAATCAACGGTTCGTCCGGTATTGCGGTGGGCATGGCCACCAATATCCCGCCGCATAACCTGAATGAAATCGTCGATGGCTGTCTGCACCTGCTGCGCAACCCGCAGGCGACGGTGGATGAACTGATTGAATTGATTCCGGCGCCTGATTTTCCGACCGCCGGGATTATCTATGGCATCCAGGGCGTTCGCGAAGGCTATCGCACCGGCCGCGGCCGCGTGGTGATGCGGGCCAAGACGCACTTCGAGGACATCGACCGCGGCCAGCGCCAGGCGATCATCGTCGACGAGCTGCCCTACCAGGTCAACAAGCGCACCTTGCTCGAACGCATCGCCGAACTGGTCACTGAAAAGAAGATCGAGGGCATTTCCGACATCCGCGACGAGTCGGACAAGTCCGGCATGCGCGTGGTGATCGAGCTCAAGCGCAACGAGGTGCCCGAGGTTGTTCTCAACAACCTATATAAGAACACCCAGCTGCAGGACACCTTCGGCATGAACATGGTGGCGCTGGTCGACCGCCAGCCGCGCCTGCTGAACCTGCGCCAGATGCTGGAGTACTTCCTGGCGCACCGGCGCGAAGTCGTCACCCGCCGCACGGTATTCGAGCTGCGCAAGGCGCGCGAGCGCGGCCACGTGCTGGAAGGCCTGGCCGTCGCGCTGGCCAACATCGACGAATTCATCGCCATCATCAAGGCCGCACCGACTCCGCCGATCGCCAAGCAGGAACTGATGGCGAAGGCATGGGATTCGGCCCTGGTCCGCGAAATGCTTGCGCGCGCCGAAGGCGAGACCCCGGGCGGCCGCGCCTCCTATCGTCCGGACGGGCTGCCGCCGGTGTTCGGCATGCAGGCAGACGGCCTGTACCGCCTGTCGGATGGCCAGGCGCAGGAAATCCTGCAAATGCGCCTGCAACGCCTCACCGGGCTCGAGCAGGACAAGATCGTCCAGGAATATCGCGACATCATGGCGGTAATCACCGACCTGCTGGATATCCTGGCGCGGCCGGAGCGTATTACTGCCATCATCGTCGACGAACTCACCGCTATCCGCGCCGAATTCGGCGATGAGCGCCGTTCGCAGATCGAGCTGAACGCGACCGAGCTGGACACCGAAGACCTGATCACCCCGCAGGACATGGTGGTCACGCTGTCGCACAGCGGCTATATGAAGAGCCAGCCGATTTCCGAGTACCGCGCGCAAAAGCGTGGCGGACGCGGCAAGCAGGCGGCAGCGACCAAGGAAGACGACTGGATTGACACGCTGTTCGTGGCCAATACCCACGACTACATCCTGTGCTTCTCCAACCGCGGCCGGCTCTACTGGCTGAAGGTGTATGAGGTGCCGCAGGGCTCGCGCAACTCGCGCGGGCGCCCGATCGTCAACATGTTCCCGCTGTCCGAAGGCGAGAAGATCAATGTGATCCTGCCGGTCAAGCAGTTTGACGCCGAGCACTTCATCTTTATGGCCACCGCCCGCGGCACGGTCAAGAAGACCGCGCTGACCGAGTTCTCCAATCCGCGCAAGGCCGGCATCATCGCGGTCGACCTGGACGAGGGCGACTACCTGATCGGCGCGGCCGTGACCGACGGCCAGCACGATGTGATGCTGTTCTCCGATGCCGGCAAGGCCGTGCGCTTCGACGAGAACGACGTGCGTCCGATGGGCCGCCAGGCGCGCGGCGTGCGCGGCATGAACCTGGAAGACGGCCAGACCGTGATCGCCATGCTGGTGGCGCCGGCCGAGACCGCCGAAGAGGCTGAGGCGGGCATGCGCGGCAGCGTGCTGACCGCGACCGAGAACGGCTACGGCAAGCGCACCCCCATTGCTGAGTACACTCGACACGGTCGCGGCACCAAGGGCATGATTGCGATCCAGACGAGCGAGCGCAATGGCCGTGTGGTGGCGGCAGCACTGGTTTCGCCCGAGGATGAGATCATGCTGATCACCACCGGTGGCGTGCTGATCCGTACCCGCGTGGCTGAAATCCGCGAAATGGGCCGCGCCACGCAGGGTGTCACGCTGATCAACGTTGACGAAGGCACCAAGTTGTCCGGGCTGCAGCGCATCGTCGAAAGCGATGCCGATAACGGTGCCGGTGGCGACGAGGCTGAAGACGCCGACGGTGCAGAAGGTGCTGCCGGGGCCGACTTGGACGCTAATCCGTAAGACAAATCGTAAATTGTTGCAACAATAGGACGCCCGCCGGAACTCGCGTCGCGGCTGTCCGGACTAAAACGGACGTATTTACCAGGGAGTCACAATGCTCAAAACCTATCGACGTATCGCAGTTCTGGCCGCTTTCGTTCCGACCTTCATGATGGCGCAGCACGCCCATGCGCAGGATGCGGAAAAGACAGCAGCCATCAAGGAACTGCTTTCCGTCATGCAGGCAGACCAGGCTGTCAAGGGCCAGGCCGAAAACTGGCAGCAAGGCGCCAAGCAGGAAGCTCCGCTGGTGCTGGAACAAGTGCTGGTCGAGAACAAGACCCTGAACGACAAGCAGAAGCAGGCCGCTGTCGAAAAGCTGAAGAAGAACGGCGCGGTCCAGCGCATGGTTGACGGCGCCGGCTCGGCCTTCAGCACCGATGGCTTCCGCAAGGACGCGATCCAGGCGCACTACGATGCCTTCGGCAAGTACTACTCGACGGCGGAACTCAAGGACCTGACCACCTTCCTGAAGTCGCCGACCGGCCAGAAGTTCATGGCCAACCAGGGCAAGGCGACCCAGGAGATCTGGGGTTCGATGATGCAGAAGTACGGCCCGCAGGTCGGCAAGTCGATGCGCGACGCCGCAGAGAAGGAAATCACCGCCGCTTCGAAGTGATGCTGGCGTGATCCGCCACTGAATCAGACCGCCGTCCGCCTGCAGCCTTGCAGGCAAGTGCGGCCCCGGGGCCTGGCCCCGGGTGCCCAACGGGGCGCGGGTTTGAGGGATAATGGCTGCTTGGGTAACACCGGCAGCCATTTTTCCATTCCCCGTCTCATGAACGATCCCCAGAATCCCGCTCTTGCCGGCATGATGCAGCGTGCATTGGCCGAACGTGTCTACAACTTCTCCCCTGGCCCGGCGGCGCTGCCCGCCGAAGTGCTGCAGCAGGCTGCCGAGGAGATGCTGTCCTGGCACGGGACCGGGGTTTCGGTGATGGAAATGAGCCACCGCAGCCGCGAATTCGAAAGCATCCATAACGAAGCGATCGCTGACCTGCGCGAGTTGCTGCACATCCCCGCCAATTTCAAGGTGCTGTTCCTGCAAGGTGGCGCCATTGGCGAAAACGCCATCGTGCCGCTGAACCTGATGCGGCTGCGCAGCGCCGAGCAGCCCAAGGCCGATTTCGTCGTCACCGGCACCTGGTCGGTCAAGACCGAGCAGGAAGCCCGCCGCTATGGCGCGGTCAATATCGCGGCCACCAGCGAGGCGGAGAAATTCCACCGCATTCCCGACATTGCTGACTGGAAGCTGTCGGACGATGCCGGGTACGTGCACCTGTGCACCAACGAGACCATCGTCGGCGTGGAGTTCCAGGACATTCCCGATATCGGCCAGGTCAAGGGCGACCGCGTGGTGGTGGCGGATGCTTCCAGCCATATCCTGTCGCGCCCGATCGACTGGTCGCGCGTGCAGGTGGTCTACGGCGGCGCGCAGAAGAATATCGGCCCGGCCGGCGTCACCATCGTGATCGTGCGCGACGACCTGATCGGCCATGCCCACCCGCTGTGCCCGTCGGCATTCAACTGGCGCCTGGTGGCCGAGCACAACTCGATGTACAACACGCCGCCGACCTATGCGATCTATATCGCCGGCCTGGTCTTCAAGTGGCTCAAGCGCCAGGGCGGCGTGCCCGCGATCGAGCAGCGCAATATCGCCAAGGCGTCGGCGCTGTACAACTACCTGGACCAGAGCGATTTCTATCGCAACGAGATCCATCCGAGCTGCCGCTCGCGCATGAACGTGCCGTTCTTCCTGGGCGACGAATCGCGCAATGAGGTGTTCCTGCAACAGGCGCGGGCCAACGGCCTGGTGCAACTCAAGGGACACAAGACCGTTGGCGGCATGCGCGCCAGCATCTATAACGCGATGCCGCTGGAAGGCGTGATGGCGCTGGTCGATTTCATGCGCGAGTTCGAGCGTACGTCCGCCTGACGCGCATTCCCGCTGGCTGCCCGCGCACCTCAGGCACAGTGCGCCGGCAGGCAGAGGTCAGTTTTTCTCCGGCCGCCGCGCCCCGGCGGCCCACCGGATTCATACAAAATGACAAGCCAAGACCGCACCCCCGCGCGCGAGGAGACGCCGCCCAACGAGCAGCAGAACGACACCCACCTGAGCGAAGCCGAGCGCAAGCTGTCGGTCGAGCTGAGCCCGCTGCGCGAGCAGATCGACACCGTTGACCGCGAACTGCTGGCGATGCTGAACCGCCGCGCCAAACTGGCACTCGAGGTCGGTGAGGTCAAGAAGAAGTACGGTGCGCCGGTGTTCCGCCCGGAGCGCGAGCTGCAGGTGATCCGCAAGGTGCAGGGCGCCAACCCCGGCCCGCTGCTGGGCGAAAGCGTTGCGGCGATCTGGCGCGAGGTGATGTCCGCCTGCCGCGGGCTGGAAAAGCCGCTGGAAGTGGCTTTCCTCGGCCCGGCCGGCACGTTCTCCGAGCAGGCGCTGTATGCGCACTTCGGCCATGAGGTGTCGGGCGTGCCTTGCCCGAGCATCGACGAGGTGTTCCGTGCCGTCGAGGCGGGCACGGTCGAGTACGGCGTGGTGCCGGTCGAGAACTCCACCGAGGGCGCGGTGTCGCGCACGCTCGACCTGTTCCTGCAGACCTCGCTGAAGATCAGCGGCGAGATCGCGCTCAAGGTGCACCACAACCTGATGGCATCCACGCCCGACATGCAGGGCGTCACGGTGGTGCGCGCGCATGCGCAGGCACTGGCGCAGTGCCAGCACTGGCTGACCGCCAACTATCCGCACCTGGAGCGCCAGGCGGTGTCGAGCAATGCCGAGGCCGCGCGCATGGCCAGCGAAGACCCGACCGTGGCCGCGATTGCCGGCGAGTCCGCCGCCAACCGCTATCACCTGCATATCGTGCGCACGCATATCCAGGACGATCCGCACAATCGCACGCGCTTTGCCGTGATTGGCCGCTATGAGACCGAGCCGTCGGGCAGCGACCAGACCTCGATGATCCTGTCGGTACCTAACAAGGCCGGCGCGGTGTACCAGCTGCTGGCGCCGCTGGCGGAGAACGGTGTGTCGATGTGCCGCTTCGAGTCGCGCCCGGCGCGCAGCGGCGCGTGGGAGTACTACTTCTACGTCGATGTGGAAGGGCACCAGCATGAGCCGGCAGTGGCGCGCGCCATCGAAGAGCTGCGGCGCAACGCGGCTTACCTGAAGGTGCTGGGCTCGTATCCGTCGAGCAAGTAAGGCAGCCAGGCAAGAACAAGGAGACGAGATGGCGGAGCAGGGTAAGCAAGGCGGCACGGTGTTCGGACCCGGCTATGTGCGGGCGATTTCGCCGTACGTGGCCGGCAAGCCGATTTCGGAAGTCGCGCGCGAGTTCGGCCTGGACGAGGCCGGCATCGTCAAGCTCGCCTCCAATGAGAATCCGCTCGGCATGCCCGAGTCGGCCCGCCGCGCGGTGGCCGATGCGGTGGCTGAACTCGGCCGCTACCCGGATTCCAACGGCTTTGCGCTGAAGGGCGAGCTGTCGGCGCGCTTCGGCGTGCCCGCCGACTGGCTGACGCTGGGCAATGGCAGCAACGACATCCTGGAGCTGGCCGCGCATGCGCTGGTGGAGCCGGGTCAGTCGATCGTCTATGCCGAGTACTCGTTCGCGGTCTACGCGCTGGCCACGCAGGAGATCGGCGCACGCGCCATCGAAGTGCCCGCGCGCGACTACGGCCATGACCTGGAGGCGATGGCCGCGGCGATCGCGCCCGATACGCGCCTGGTCTTTATCGCCAACCCGAACAACCCGACCGGCACGTTCGTGCCGGCCGCGCAGATCGAAGCCTTCCTGCAGCGGGTGCCGGCCAATGTGGTGGTGGTGCTGGACGAGGCGTACAACGAATACCTGGATGCCGACCAGCAATACGATTCGCTCGCCTGGGTGCGCCGCTACCCGAACCTGATGGTGTCGCGCACGTTCTCCAAGGCCTATGGCCTGGCGGGCCTGCGCATCGGCTACGCGGTGGCGCAGCCGGAGCTGTCGGACCTGCTGAACCGCATCCGCCAGCCGTTCAACGTCAACAGCGTGGCGCAGGCCGCGGCCATCGCCGCGCTGGGCGATGCCGGGTTCCTGCGCCGCAGCGCCGAGCTGAACCGTGCCGGCAAGCGCCAGCTGACCGATGCCTTCGACCGGCTCGGGCTGGAATACGTGCCGTCTTCCGGCAACTTCGTGATGGTGCGCGTGGGCGATGACGACGGCGCCGGCGCGCGCGTCAACCTGGCGTTGCTGAAGCAGGGCGTGATCGTGCGGCCGGTGGGCAACTACAACCTGCCGCGCTGGCTGCGCGTGACCATCGGCCTGGCCGAGGAGAACGCGGCCTTCATCGCGGCGCTGGAGCGGGCGTTGGCGTGAGCGCGGCTACAATCGCGGCGTTTCGCTGCAGGCTGCTTGCCTGCCTCGTTGCCAATCATCGATTTACCTCGGCCTGGTCCGAGCCACTGCCCCTAGCGGCCTGAGATTGTGAGTGCATTGCATTTTTCCCGTGTTGTCATTGTCGGTGTCGGCCTGATCGGCGGCTCGCTCGCGCTGGCGCTCAGGCGCGCCGGCGTGGTGGGCACGGTGGTCGGGGTGGGGCGCTCGCCGGCGTCGCTGCAGAAGGCGCTGGACCTTGGCGTGATCGACGAGGCCGCGACGCTGGCGGATGCCGCGCGCGGCGCCAGCGTGATCGTGCTGTGCGCGCCGGTGGCGCAGAACTTTGCGCTGCTGCACGCGCTGGAGCCGCACCTGCAGCCGGGCACCATCGTCACCGATGCCGGCAGCACCAAGTCAGACGTGATCATGGCGGCCAAGACGGCGCTCGGCGACAAGGTCGCGCAGTTCGTGCCGGCACACCCGATCGCCGGGCGCGAGCTCAACGGCGTGGAGGCGGCGCTGCCGGACCTGTACCTCGGCAAGAAGACCGTGCTGTGCCCGCTGCAGGAAAACTCGCGCGCCGATGTCGCCGCGGTGCGCGCCATGTGGGAAAGCGCCGGCGCAGAATGCCATGTGATGTCGGCAGTGCAGCACGACGCGGTGTTTGCCGCGGTCAGCCACCTGCCGCACGTGCTGTCGTACGCGCTGGTGGCGCAGGTCGCCAATGCGGAAGATGCCGCGCTGAAGCTGGGCTTCGCCGGCGGCGGTTTCCGCGATTTCACGCGCATCGCGGCCTCGTCGCCGGAAATGTGGCGCGATATCTGCGTGGCCAACCGCGACGCGCTGCTGCGTGAGCTGAATACCTACCAGTCGGTGCTGGCGCACCTGAAGGCGCAGATCGAGAAGGGCGACGGCGACGCGCTCGAACGCATCTTCGCGCGCGCCAGCAAGACCCGGCTGGCCTGGGGCGCAGAGCGTGCCGCGGGCAACCATACCGAACCCTGAACCAATCGCCTGACCGCGGCGCCCCGGCGCCCACGAGAACCATGGAACACCTGACGCTAGGCCCCCTGACCCGCGCCAACGGCACCGTCCGGCTGCCGGGCTCGAAGAGCATCTCCAACCGCGTGCTGCTGCTGGCCGCACTGGCCACGGGCGAGACCCGCGTGCGCGATCTGCTCGATTCCGACGACACCCGCGTGATGCTGCAGGCGTTGCGCACGCTCGGCGTGGCGTGGCGGCAGGAAGGCGACGACTACATTGTCACCGGCGCCGGCGGCAATTTCCCGAACAAGTCGGCCGAGCTCTTCATGGGCAATGCCGGCACCGCGATCCGCCCGCTGACTGCCGCGCTTGCGCTGCAGGGCGGCAACTACAAGCTGTCGGGCGTGCCGCGCATGCATGAGCGGCCAATCGGCGACCTGGTCGACGGCCTGCGCCAGGTGGGCGCCGTGATCGACTACCTTGGCAATGAAGGCTTTCCGCCGTTGCATATCCAGCCGGCCGGCATTCGCATCGATGCGCCGATCCGCGTGCGCGGCGATGTGTCGAGCCAGTTCCTGACCGCGCTGCTGATGAGCCTGCCGATGGCGCAATCCGACAGCGGCCGCATCGAGATCGAGGTGGTGGGCGAGCTGATCTCCAAGCCGTATATCGAGATCACGCTGAACCTGCTGGCGCGCTTCGGCATCGAGATCGAGCGGCAGGGCTGGGAGCGCTTCGTGCTGCCGGCCGGCGCGGCTTACCGCTCGCCGGGCGAGATCTTTGTCGAGGGCGATGCGTCGTCCGCTTCCTACTTCCTGGCGGCCGGCGCGATCGGCGGTGGCCCGGTCCGGGTGGAAGGCGTGGGCATGGCCAGCATCCAGGGCGATGTGCGCTTCGCCGAGGCGCTCAACCGCATGGGCGCCAATGTGATGGCCGGTGACAACTGGATCGAAGTGCGCGGCACGGAACGCGACGACGGGCGCCTGCACGGCATCGAACTGGACTGCAACCATATCCCCGATGCGGCGATGACGCTGGCGGTGGCAGCACTGTTTGCCGAAGGCACGACCACGCTGACCAATATCGCCAGCTGGCGCGTCAAGGAAACGGACCGTATCGCGGCGATGGCGACGGAACTGCGCAAGCTCGGCGCAGTCGTGGAAGAGGGGGCAGACTACCTGCGTGTGACGCCGCCGCAGCCGTGGCAGACTCCGGCCGACGGCATTGGCACCTATGATGACCATCGCATGGCGATGTGCTTCTCGCTGGCAGCCTTCGGGCCGCTGCCGGTGCGGATCAATGATCCGGGCTGTGTGGCGAAGACGTTCCCGGATTACTTCAGCGTGTTTGCGGGCGTGACCGGCTAGGCGCCGGCCAGGTTGGCGTGGTTGCGCTGCGCCGCGGCATGATTGCGGGCAGTCCCGGCTTGGCGGCGCTCGCGCTTCTCCCAGTAGCGGTCGAAGAAGTAGTGGGCCACGGTATTGACGGCCGGCTCGATGAAGGTGATGGCACCGCTGATGGCGAGGCTGCCGGTCAGCGCATACGTCACGCTGAACGCGATGCCGAGGTGCATGATGCCGAACGTCAGGGTTTTTGCCATGTTAGATTGCCTCGCGACTGGGACGGGAAGGGCACCGTGCCGCGACTGCGGTCAAGCGCCATGAATCAAATAATAATGATTCTCAATTGAATTCACAATCAATCGTTTCTTTTGGCTTTATAAACAATGACTATCGTCAACGTCATCGCCATTGACGGGCCGACTGCCTCGGGCAAGGGCACTGTCGCGCACAAGGTTGCGGACGCCGTGGGCTTTCACCTGCTCGACAGCGGCGCCCTGTACCGGCTCGTGGCGCTGGCCAGCGACCGCGCCGGGATTGACCTGGCGGACGTGGACGCGCTTGCAAAGATCGCTTCCCGCCTCGATGTGAAGTTCGGCCCTGACCGCGTCTGGCTGCAAGGCGAGGAAGTCAGCCTGGCAATCCGTGCCGAGGCGATCGGCAACCGGGCCTCGGCCATCGCCGTGCACCAGCCGGTGCGCGATGCGCTGACCCAGCTGCAGCGCAGCTTCCGCAAGCTGCCCGGGCTGGTCGCCGACGGCCGCGACATGGGCACCGTGATCTTCCCGGATGCGCCGCTCAAGGTGTTCCTGACCGCAAGTGTTGAGGCGCGCGCTCGCAGGCGCTATAAACAATTGATTGATAAGGGAATTTCTGCTAATATTGAAGACCTTTTGCGTGACCTTGAAGCGCGCGATGTACGGGATCGCACCCGCACCGCCGCGCCGCTTCGTCCCGCCGAGGATGCAAAGCTGCTGGATACCTCCGATATGACGGTGGACCAGGCAGTGGCGCAGGTGCTGGAGTGGTTTGCCGCTGTGCGGCCCGATGCATGAGATGCATGCGGGCGCATCAGTAGAAGCGGCGTACCCCGACGGCACCAGATGGCGCCAGCCCGGGCAAGACTTGTGGCTGGCTTGTGTCAAACCTGACCCCGCTGCACTGGCAGACTGAGCGCGATAGTCGCGCCGGCCAGCGTATTGCGGATTTCACCTTACGTTTATGTCCGACCTGCAAACTAACGAATCCTTTGCCGCACTGTTCGAGGAATCCGTCGCCCGCTCCAATATGAAGGCTGGCGAAGTGATCTCCGCTGAAGTCGTGCGCATCGACCACAATTTCGTGGTCGTCAATGCCGGCCTCAAGTCCGAGGCATTCGTGCCGGTGGAGGAGTTCCTGAACGACCAGGGCGAACTCGAAGTGCAGGCCGGCGACTACGTCTCCGTGGCCATCGATGCGCTCGAGAACGGCTATGGCGACACCATCCTCTCCCGCGACAAGGCCAAGCGCCTGGCATCGTGGCTGAACCTCGAGAAGGCGCTGGAAGACGGCGAGATCATCTCGGGTACCGTGACCGGCAAGGTCAAGGGCGGCCTGACGGTGATGGTCAACGGCATCCGCGCGTTCCTGCCGGGTTCGCTGGTTGACGTGCGCCCGATCAAGGACACCACCCCGTACGAAGGCAAGACCCTGGAATTCAAGGTCATCAAGCTGGATCGCAAGCGCAACAACGTGGTGCTGTCGCGCCGCGCCGTGGTCGAAGCGACCCTGGGCGAAGAGCGCCAGAAGCTGATGGAAACCCTGAAGGAAGGCGCCATCGTCAACGGTATCGTCAAGAATATCACCGACTACGGCGCGTTCGTGGATCTGGGTGGCATTGACGGCCTGCTGCACATCACCGACCTGGCCTGGCGCCGTGTCCGCCACCCGAGCGAAGTGCTGTCGGTTGGCCAGGAAATCACCGCCAAGATCCTCAAGTTCGACCAGGAAAAGAACCGCGTCTCGCTGGGCGTGAAGCAGCTGGGCGAAGATCCGTGGGTCGGCATCTCGCGTCGCTACCCGCAAGGCACCCGCCTGTTCGGCAAGGTGACCAACCTGACCGACTACGGCGCGTTCGTCGAGATCGAAGCCGGCATCGAAGGCCTGGTGCACGTGTCGGAAATGGACTGGACCAACAAGAACGTTGCCCCGTCCAAGGTTGTCCAGCTGGGCGACGAAGTCGAAGTCATGGTGCTGGATATCGACGAAGACAAGCGTCGTATCAGCCTGGGCATGAAGCAGTGCAAGGCCAATCCGTGGGACGATTTCTCGCGTAACCACAAGAAGGGCGACAAGCTGGCCGGCCAGATCAAGTCGATCACCGACTTCGGCGTGTTCATCGGCCTGCCGGGCGGCATCGACGGCCTGGTGCACCTGTCGGACCTGTCGTGGCAAGAGACTGGCGAAGAAGCCGTTCGCAAGTACAAGAAGGGCGACGAAGTCGAAGCCGTGGTTCTGGGCATCGACGTCGACAAGGAACGCATCTCGCTGGGCATCAAGCAGCTGTCGGGCGATCCGTTCAACAACTTCATCTCGGCCAACGACAAGGGTTCGCTGGTTCAGGGCACCATCAAGGCGGTTGACGCCAAGGGCGCCGTGGTCCAGCTGGCTGACGATGTGGAAGGCTACCTGCGTGCTTCGGAAATCTCCGCTGACCGCGTGGAAGACGCCCGCAACGTGCTGAAGGAAGGCGAGCAGATCACCGCCCTGGTGGTGAACGTCGACCGCAAGTCGCGCAACATCAACCTGTCGATCAAGGCCAAGGACAGCGCAGAGCAGCAAGAAGCGATGCAGAAGTTCCAGGCTGACACTGGCACGGCTGGCACGACCAACCTCGGCGCCCTGCTGAAGGCCAAGCTCGGCCAGGACAACCAGTAATCGCAGGCCCCCGCGCTTGCGCGTATGCCCATGACCAAGTCGGAGCTCGTCGAAAAACTGGCTGCCCGCTTCCCCCAGCTGCTGCTGCGGGACGCGGACATCTCGGTCAAAACGATACTCGACGCGATGTCGGAGGCGTTGGCCGATGGCCACCGCATCGAGATTCGCGGATTCGGCAGTTTTGGTCTGAACAAGCGTCCGCCTCGCGTGGGGCGCAATCCCAAGTCCGGCGAGCGTGTGCTGGTGCCCGAAAAACGGGTGCCGCACTTCAAGGCGGGCAAGGAATTGCGCGAACGGGTTGACCGCAGCCAGCCGGCGCCTCCGGGCGCCAATGGCAACGGTCATGCCGCCGGCACGGCCCAGGCCGTGCCGGGCAAGGTAGGCCAGGGCAGCGCTCCCGCCGCAGCGGCGGGATTGCACGAGGGTGGGCTGAATTTTGTCCGCTCTTCCTGATTGCCGGGTTTTGCCTGCTGCTTGTGTGGTTGAAAAAAGCGCCCCCTTAGGGGCGCTTTTTTTATTGCTGCCGGCCTTGCGTGCGCACCGAGACGGGTGGCGCATCGTGCGCAAGCGGCTTGCCGGCGTCTGGCGCCGGGCCGCAGCCCGGGCCGCATTACGGCCCGGTTACCGAATAGGTGAAGCGTATCCGTTACAATGCCGGGGTCTTTGCCGGACCTCGCGCGAGTGCGCCGGTGCCGCTTCCACGTCACGCTGAAACGCTGCCAACCGCATGAAACTGTTCGCCTGGATCGTCCGCATCGTCGTATTCGTGCTGCTGTTCGTGCTGGCGCTGCGCAATACCGCCGAAGCCTCGCTGCAGCTGTTCTTCAACGCCGTCTGGCATGCCCCGCTGATCCTGATCCTGTTCGCGGCCTTCGTGCTCGGCGCGGTCGCGGCACTGGCATCGATCGCGCCCAACCTGATGCGCCAGCGCATGGAGCTTGCCCGGCTGCGCCGCGCCCTGGCCGATGCCGGCGCGCAGGCGAGCGCGTCAGCGGCATCGCCGCCGTCGCCAACGTCGGCAGCCGCCGCCGCGCCGCGCGACGGCAAACCTGTTCCCTATAACGTAGTCGGCCCGAAGGTCTGATCCATGATGTTTGAAACCTGGTGGCTGCTGGCGCTGCCACTTGTCTTTGGCCTTGGCTGGATGGCGGCGCGCTTCGATGTGCGCCAGCTGATCAGCGAGCAGGGCGCCTTGCCGCGCTCGTATTTCAAGGGCCTCAACTTCCTGCTCAACGAGCAACCCGACAAGGCCATCGACGCCTTTATCGAGGTCGCGCGGCTGGACCCGGAAACCACCGAGCTGCACTTCGCGCTGGGCGCGCTGTTCCGCCGCCGCGGCGAAACCGAGCGTGCCATCCGCGTGCACCAGAACCTGGCGACCCGCCCCGACCTGCCCGAGCCCGAGCGTGAGCATGCCTTGTTTGAACTGGGCGAGGACTTCCTGCGCGCCGGCCTGCTGGACCGCGCCGAGGAATCGCTGCGCCGGCTGATGTCGGGCCCCTACGCGGCGTCGGCCAAGCGCGTGCTGCTTGAGCTCTATGAAGTGGAAAAGGAGTGGCAGAAGGCGATCGAGGCTGCGCGCGAGCTGCAGACGCTGGAGCAGACCAGCTACAGCCTGCAGATTGCCCAGTTCTGCTGCGAGCTGGCGCAGGACGCGCTGCAGCGCAAGCGCCCCGAAGATGCGGTGAAGTGGCTGAACCAGGCCGTTGCCGAGAATCCTGCCAACGTGCGTGCCCCGATCCTGTTGGGCGACGTGGCCGCGGCGGCGGGCGATGCCCGCGCGGCGCTTGGCCACTGGCTTGGCATCGAACGGCAGGATGCATCCTTCCTGCCGCTGGTGGCGGACCGCGTGGTCAAGGCCTACGCCAGCCTGCAGGAGGAGGGCGCCGCACTGGAATGGCTGCGCGGCCTGCTCAAGGGCAAGCTGGCGCCGGAGGTGCTCGATACCGCCTACAAGGCAGAGCTGGAAGTGAATGGCCCGGAAGCCGCCGCGCGCCTGATGCGCGAACAGCTGCGCCGCCAGCCCACGCTGCTGGCGCTGACCAAGTATTTCGAGGCGCAGGCGGCGGTGGTCACGGCCGGCGCCCCGTCCGCGCAGCCGGCGGGTGCCGATGCCCCGGCAGAGGGTGCCGAGGGCGCCGACGGCAACGGCGAGCAAGCGCAGGAAACCACGGCCATCCGTGACCTGCTGCAGCTGCGCACGCGCAACCTCGCGCGCTACACCTGCCGCGAGTGCGGCTTCCGCGCCCGGCTTTTCTATTGGCAATGCCCGGGATGCAACCGCTGGGAAACCTACGCCCCGCGGCGTTCCGAGACGCTCGGCTGATCCCGGGCGGCCTGTGCAACAGAATTGAATTGACGCTATGAAAGTCACGATCATCGGCAGCGGCTATGTCGGCCTTGTCACCGGCGCCTGCCTGGCGGAACTTGGCAACGACGTGTTCTGCCTGGACCTGGACGAGCAGAAGATCGCGCTGCTTAACGCAGGCGGGGTGCCGATCTACGAGCCGGGCCTGCAGGAGCTGATCCAGCGCAACCGGGCCGCCGGGCGGCTGACCTTTTCCACCGACGTGGCGGCCAGCGTCGAGCACGCCGACGTGCAGTTCATCGCCGTGGGCACGCCCCCGGACGAAGACGGCTCTGCCGACCTGAAGTACGTGTTGGCGGCGGCGCGCAATATCGGCCGCCATATGACCGGCTTCAAGGTCGTGGTCGACAAGTCCACCGTGCCGGTTGGCACCGGCGACCGCGTGGCCGCCACGATCCGCGCGGAGCTGGCCGCGCGCAGCCTGGAAGACCTGCAGTTCTCGGTGGTGTCGAACCCCGAGTTCCTGAAGGAGGGCGCCGCGGTCGAGGACTTCATGCGCCCGGACCGCATCGTGCTGGGCTGCAACGCCGACGTCGCCGGCCGCCACGCGCAGGCCACCATGCGCCAGCTTTACGCGCCGTTCAACCGGCACCACGAGCGCACCTTCTACATGGACGTGCGCTCGGCCGAGTTCACCAAATACGCCGCCAATTCGATGCTGGCCACGCGCATCTCGTTCATGAACGAGCTGGCCAACCTGGCCGACGAGGTCGGCGCCGATATCGAACTGGTGCGCATGGGCATCGGATCGGACCCGCGCATCGGCTACAGCTTCCTGTATGCCGGCGCCGGCTATGGCGGTTCATGCTTCCCCAAGGACGTGCAGGCGCTGATGCGCACCGCCGCCGACCATGGCAAGCCGATGCGCGTGCTGGAAGCGGTGGAATCGGTCAACGGCGCACAGAAGCGCGTGCTGGGCGACAAGGTCGTGCGCCGCTTCGGCGATGACCTGACTGGCCGCACCTTTGCGGTGTGGGGCCTGGCCTTCAAGCCCAACACCGACGACATGCGCGAGGCACCGTCGCGGGTGCTGGCACGCGAACTGGTGTCGCGCGGCGCGTCGCTGCGCATGCACGACCCGGTGTCGATGGCCGAAGCCCGGCGCGTGCTGGATGCCGACCTGGCCGACCTGCCGGGCGGCGCCGCGCGCGTGAGTTTCCACGAGAACCAGATGGATGCGCTGGACGGCGCCGACGCGCTGGTGATCGTGACTGAATGGAAGGTGTTCCGCAGCCCAGACTTCGGTCAGATCAAGCGGCGCCTGAAGGCCCCGGTGGTCTTCGACGGGCGCAACCTGTATGAGCCTGAGGCCATGGTCGAGACCGGCGTGGAGTACCACGCCATCGGCCGCCCGACCCGGCAGGCCGTGAACGAATGAGGCGCCGGCGGGTCAACGGACTCATCAACCGATAAGCTAACGCGGCGGCCGCGGCCGGCGCGATATTGCCAAGGATCTTCATGAACAAGACCGTCATTCCGCAGGAGCAGATCCGGCAGTCCCATATCCTGGTGGTCGGCGACATGATGCTGGACCGCTACTGGTTCGGCGATGTGGAGCGCATCTCGCCGGAAGCACCGGTGCCGGTGGTCCAGGTCAAGCGCAGCGACGAGCGCCTGGGCGGCGCCGCCAACGTGGCCCGCAATGCCGCGGCACTGGGCGCACGCGTGGGCATGCTGGGCGTGGTCGGCGACGACGAGCCGGCCCGCACGCTTGAAGCGCTGCTGGGCGAGAGCCATGTGCAGCCCTACCTGCACCGCGATCCCAAGCTCAACACCACCATCAAGCTGCGCGTGGTGGCGCACCAGCAGCAGTTGCTGCGCGTGGATTTCGAGAGCGCGCCGGCGCATGAAGTGCTGGCCGCGGTACAGGACCGCTTCCTGGCCCTGATCAACGACTACCAGGTGCTGGTGCTGTCCGATTACGGCAAAGGCGGTCTGACCCACGTCACGCGCATGATCGACGCCAGCCGCGCGGCCGGGCGCAAGGTGCTGATCGATCCCAAGGGCGACGACTACTCGCGCTACCGCGGCGCCACCCTGATCACCCCCAACCGGGCCGAGATGCGTGCCGTGGTCGGCGCCTGGAAGACCGAGGCCGACCTGACCATCCGCGCGCAGAACCTGCGCCGCGGGCTGCAGCTGGAGGCGCTGTTGCTGACGCGCTCGGAAGAGGGCATGACGCTCTACACCGAGGCCGAGGTGCTGCACGTCTCCGCCCAGGCGCGCGAGGTCTATGATGTATCGGGTGCGGGCGATACCGTGATCGCCACGCTCGCCACCATGCTGGGTGCCGGCGTGCCGCTCAAGGAAGCCGTGCAGCATGCCAATCGTGCCGGCGCCATCGTGGTGGGCAAGCTTGGTACCGCCGTCGTCTCTTATTCTGAATTGTTCGGCGCCGCCCCGTGAGGCGTGGCGCCCCCATCCTGATCCGACCATGACCATCATCGTCACCGGCGCCGCTGGCTTTATCGGCAGCAACCTCGTCAAAGGCCTGAACGACCGCGGCGAGACCAACGTCATCGCTGTCGACAACCTGACCCGTGCCGACAAGTTCCACAACCTGGTCGACTGCGAGATCTCCGACTACCTGGACAAGCAGGACTTCCTCGCGCGCTTTGCCCGCGGCGAGTTCGGCAAGGTGCGGGCGGTATTCCATGAGGGCGCGTGCTCCGACACCATGGAGACCGACGGCCGTTACATGATGGAGAACAACTACCGTTACACGCTGTCGCTGATGGAGAGCTGCCTGGAACAGGGCACGCAGTTCCTGTATGCGTCGTCGGCGGCTACCTACGGTGCTTCGCAGGTGTTCCGCGAAGACCGCGAGTTTGAGCGCCCGCTGAACGTGTACGGCTACTCCAAGTTCCTGTTCGACCAGATCGTGCGGCGCCGGCTGCCGTCGGCGCTGTCGCAGATCGTGGGCTTCCGCTACTTCAACGTGTACGGCCCGCGTGAAACGCACAAGGGCCGCATGGCCTCGGTCGCCTTCCACAACTTCAACCAGTTCCGCGCCGACGGCACGGTGAAGCTGTTCGGCGAGTACGGTGGCTATGCCCCCGGCATGCAGAGCCGCGACTTTATCTCGGTCGAGGACGTGGTCAAGGTCAACCTGCACTTCTTCGACCATCCGGACAAGTCCGGCATCTTCAATCTCGGCACCGGCCGCGCGCAGCCGTTCAACGACATCGCCGCCACCGTGGTCAACACCCTGCGCGAGGCCGAAGGCAAGCCGCGCCTGTCGCTCGATGAACTGGTGCAGGAAGGCCTGCTCGAGTACGTCAAGTTCCCCGATGCGCTGCGCGGCAAGTACCAGTGCTTTACGCAGTCGGATGTGTCGAAGCTGCGCAGCGCCGGCTACAGCGAGCCGTTCCTGAGCGTCGAGGAAGGCGTGGCGCGCTACTGCCGCTGGCTGATCGAACGCGCCGGCTGACAATCGGCGCGCAGCCGGCCGACACGCTTTCGTGCGGCCGGTGTCAACTTTTGTTGCCGCATGGGCCGCCGCTGCGGCCCGCCCCTATCCTGACCTGACCTCGCCGCCCCGGCGGGGGTGGTACCTCAGACCATCCACAGGAAAGGAGAGCCTTCATGTTCAAGCATTGGGTCCGGCAACTTGCCCGGCGTTTTTCCCTGGTATTCCTTGCTGCAACCATCTGCCTGTTCGCAGGCGGTGCCGCGCATGCCGCCATCGATGTCAACACGGCGGACGAGGCGGCGCTGACCTCGGTCAAGGGCGTGGGAGCCGCCACCGCCCGCAACATCATCGACGAACGCAACAAGCGTGGGCCCTACAAGGACGCCGCGGACCTGGCCGAGCGCGTCAGCGGCATCGGGCCGAAGTCCGTGGCGAAGCTGCAGGACGCTGGCCTCGCCATTGGCCCGAAGGGAGCCGCAGCAGCGGCCCCGGCCAAGGCCGCCAAGGCAGCGCCCGCGGCGGCCACCAAGCCGGCGCGCTAGCAGGCGCAGGGGCTGGCGCCCGGCTGCCGCGTGGCCGGGCGCTCTCCTTGCTGGTATGGGTTGTGCTAGACCCTTGCCGCTTCGCACGCCCCGTGGCGGCGGAGTATCATGCGGACGCCGCGCCGGCAGGATCTGCCGCGCGTGACTGCCGACAGGCACGCATCTACCAAACAACCAGGCACAAACGCGGCGGCCGCCGACCAGGCGGCCAGCCCGGACCACAGGGAGCAGAACAATATGGCGAATGGCGAGGACGCGGGATTCCTGCCGCAGTGGCGGCTCAAGACCGAAGGTGTGATCGGGCCGGATGAGCGGCTGCCCGCCGGGCAGACGCTGCTGGCCGGCATCCAGCACGTGGTGGCGATGTTCGGCTCGACCGCCATTGCACCGATCCTGATGGGTTTCAACCCGAATATCGCCATCCTGTTTTCCGGCATCGGCACGCTGATCTTCTTCCTGTGCGTGCGCGGGCGGGTGCCGAGCTATCTTGGCTCCAGCTTCGCCTTCATCGCCGTGGTGATCGCCGCCACCGGCTACGCGGGCAGCGGCCCCAACCTCAATATCCCGGTGGCACTGGGCGGCATCATCGCCGCCGGCGCGCTGTACACGGTGATCGGCCTGATCGTGCAGGCGGTGGGCTACGCCTGGGTCGAAAAGCTGATGCCGCCGGTGGTGACCGGCGCCATCGTCGCGGCGATCGGGCTGAACCTGGCCCCGGTAGCGGTCAAGGCGGTCAGCGGGGCGGCCCTCGATACCTGGGTGGGCCTGCTGACGGTGGTGGCCGTGGGGCTGGTGGCGGTGCGTGCGCCCGGCATGATCGGGCGCCTGCCGGTGCTGATCGGCGGCCTGGCCGGCTACCTCGCCTACTACCTGGGCACCAATATGATGGGGCTGGGCAAGCCGATCGACTTCTCCAGCGTGGCAGCGGCCAGCTGGTTCGGGCTGCCGGCGTTCACGGCGCCGACCTTCGAGCTCAGCGCCATGCTGCTGATCGCCCCGGTGGCGATTGTGCTGGTGGCGGAGAACCTGGGCCATATCAAGGCCATCGGCGTGATGACCGGGCGCAACCTGGACCCGTATATCGGCCGTGCCTTCATCGGCGACGGCATCGCGACCATGCTGTCGGCCAGCGGCGGCGGCACCGGCGTGACCACTTATGCCGAGAACATGGGCGTGATGGCGGTCACCAAGATCTACTCGACGCTGATCTTCGTGGTCGCGGCCGCGGTGGCCATCCTGCTGGGCTTCTCGCCCAAGTTCGGTGCGCTGATCCTGACCATCCCGGGTCCGGTGATCGGCGGGCTGACCATCGTCGTGTTCGGCCTGATCGCGGCGACGGCGGGCCGGATCTGGGTGCAGAACAAGGTGGACTTCTCCAGCTCGCGCAACCTGATCACGGTTGGCGCCACGCTGACGGTGGCCGCCGGCGACCTGACGCTGAAACTGGGCGGCATGACGCTGGGCGGCATCGGGACTGCCACCTTCGGCTGCATCCTGCTGTACCACCTGTTGGGCGAAGGCAACCACGAAGAGGGCTGAGCCAGGGCAGGATGGGCGCAGGCGGGCGGGTGGCAGCGTAAATCCCGCCTGCCGGCGAGGGATAGGTGTCTGGATTACAATGGCCGGCGAATTGGAATCCCCCGTTTGCGACCCCCTTTCGCGACCCCTCGCTCCATGGCCTACAAGACAATTGAAGACACCATCGGCAATACGCCGCTGGTCAGACTGCAGCGCATCCCCGGTGCCGCCAACGACGCGCGCGGCAATGTGATCCTCGGCAAGCTCGAAGGCAACAACCCGGCCGGTTCGGTCAAGGACCGCCCCGCGGTGTCGATGATCGCCCGGGCCGAGGCGCGCGGGCGCATCAAGCCGGGCGACACCCTGATCGAGGCGACTTCCGGCAATACCGGCATCGCGCTGGCCATGGCGGCCGCCATCCGCGGCTACAAGATGGTGCTGATCATGCCCGAGGACCTGAGCCTCGAACGCCGCCAGAGCATGGCGGCCTACGGTGCCGAGATCATCCTGACCCCGGTCAAGGGCGGCATGGAGTACGCCCGCGACCTGGCGGATTCGATGGAGCGCGATGGCAAGGGCGTGATCCTCGACCAGTTCGCCAACCCGGACAACCCGCAGGCGCACTACGAGGGCACCGGGCCGGAGATCTGGCGCGATACCGACGGCCGCATCACCCACTTCGTTTCGGCGATGGGCACCACCGGCACCATTACCGGCGTGTCGCGCTACCTGAAGGAACAGAACCCGGAGATCCAGGTCATCGGCGCGCAGCCGGCCGAAGGCTCGCGCATCCCGGGCATCCGCAAGTGGCCCGAGGCGTATCTGCCCAAGATCTACGATGCCAGCTACATCGACCGCACCGAGCCGGTGAGCCAGGGCGATGCCGAGCACATGGCGCGGCGCATGGCGTCCGAAGAGGGCATCTTCTGCGGCATTTCGGCCGCGGGCGCGCTCTGCGTGGCGCTGCGCATTGCCGAGGAAGTGGAGAACGCCACCATCGTGTTCGTGGTGTGCGACCGCGGCGACCGCTACCTGTCGACCGGCGTGTTCCCGGCGTGACCTGAACCGGTGCCAACAAGAAAGGCCTCGCAAATGCGAGGCCTTTCTTGCTTTGGCGGGCAGCTGGCGTCAGCCCATCGCCGCCTTGACCGCCTCGCCCAGCTGGTACACCGCCAGCGCATAGAAGAAGCTGCGGTTGTAGCGCGTCAGCACGTAGAAGTTGCGCAGGCCGAGCAGGTACTCGGTCGGCTGGTCGGGGGTGGGCAAGTCCACCACCAGCACGCCAGTCTCGCCTTCGCGCGCGGGGTCGATCGGCTCGTCCACGCGCAGGCCGGCGCGGGTCAGCTGGTTGAGCGTGCGCGTGGGCCACGGCTCACCGTCGGCCGCGGCGGTGGCGATACCCAGGCTGCCGGCGTCGCCGGCAATGCGCCACACCACCGGGCGGCCCGGCTCCCAGCCGTGCAGCTGCAGGAAGCGCGCGACACTGCCGATGGCGTCGGTAGGGCTGTTGCGCAGGTCGATGCGGCCGTTGTTGTCGTAGTCGATGGCGTATTCGCGCAGGCTGGTCGGCATGAACTGCGGGATGCCGATCGCGCCCGCGAAGGAGCCCAGCACCGAGTACACGTCGGTGCGGGTGTCGCGGCACCACAGCAGGTAGTCGGCCAGCTGGTTGCGGAACAGCGTGGTGCGGGCTTCGCGGTTGGGCGTGTCCGGGTAGTCGAAGGCGAGCGTGGACAGCGAATCGAGCACGCGGAAGGTGCCCATGTCGCGGCCATAGATGGTTTCCACGCCGATGATGCCGACGATGACCGATGCCGGCACGCCGAACTCGGCTTCGGCGCGGCGCAGCGTGTCGCGGTTGTCCTGCCAGAAGCGCACGCCCGCGTTGATGCGGATCGGCTCGATAAAGCGCGAGCGGTAGGTGCGCCAGCTTTTGCGGCCGGTGGTGGCGGGCGGCATGATCAGACGCACCACGGTGGCGGAATAGACCGCCTGGCCAAACCACTCCTGCAGCATGCCACGGTCAAGGCGGTGGCGGGCGACCATCTCGTCGATAAATGCGCGGGTCTGCGGATTGTCGCGGTAGCGGCCGGGTTCGATCTCTTCCTCGCGCATGCTGACGCGGCGCTTGCCCGCGGCGAGCAGGCTGGGGGAGAGGCCGCAGAGTCCGAGTGCGGCAGCGGAAAGCGCGGCGCCCAGCAGGGGGCGTCGCAGTGAGCGCTGGGTGTCGGTCATGATGTCCTTTGCAAGTCGCACCGAGTATAGCGGATGCCACTGCGGCAACTGCCGGCAAGCCGTCACGAGATGGCGCGCCGGCGCCGCTGGGTGGCTTGGGCTGGCGTGTGCTAACGTAGCGATTGGAGACAACATCGCGACGATAAGAGATGCCGACAGGCTATTACACGCACCCCGAGTTCCAGCGGCACGAGATGGGGCATTTCCATCCGGAGTGCCCGGAACGCCTTCAGGCGATCGAGGATCACCTGATTTCGCACGGCCTGGACGGGCTGCTGGAGCGCCGCGAAGCCCCGCCCGCCACGCGCGAGCAGCTTGAGCGCGTGCACCGGCCCGACTATGTCGATTCACTCGAGCGCGCCAGCCCGGCCAGCGGCTATCACGCGATCGATCCGGATACCTCGATGAACTCGCACACGCTTGCCGCCGCCACGCTGGCCGCGGGCGCGGCGGTGGCGGCCACCGATGCGGTGATCGCCGGCGAGTTCGAAAACGCGTTCTGCTGCGTGCGCCCGCCCGGCCACCACGCCGAGCCCGACCGCGCGATGGGCTTCTGCTTCTACAACAACGTCGCCATCGCCGCGCGCCACGCGCTGCGGGCGCACGGGCTGGAGCGCGTGGCCATCATCGATTTCGACGTGCACCACGGCAATGGCACCGAAGCGGCATTCCGCGGCGACGAGCAGGTGATGATGTGCAGCATTTTCCAGCACCCGTTCTATCCGTACAGCGGCACCGAGCATCTCGCGCCCAATATGGTCAACATACCGCTGCCGGCCTATACCAACGGCATGGCCGTGCGCGAAGTGGTCGAGACCATCTGGCTGCCGCGGCTCAATGAGTTCCGCCCGCAGATGCTGTTTATCTCCGCCGGCTTTGACGCGCACCGCGAGGACGACCTGGGCCAGATGGGCCTGGTGGAGCAGGACTACGCCTGGATCACCGGCCAGCTGGTGGACGTTGCGCGCGCCCATGCGCAGGGCCGCATCGTCAGCTGCCTGGAAGGGGGCTACAACCTGAGCGCGCTGGGCCGCAGCGTGCTGGCGCACCTGAAGGTGCTGCTGGAACGATAGGAGAGCATGGCCATGGCCGAGACCGATGCGCGCGTGGACGCGCCGCTGCTGACCGAATCGCGCGACACCGCGGGCGTGGTGCGGCTGACCATGAATCGGCCGCAGGCGTTCAATGCACTGTCAGAAGGGCTGCTCGACGCGCTGACCGAAGCCCTCGGCCGGCTGGCGTCGGACCATACCGTGCGCGTGGTGGTGCTGGCCGGCGCCGGCAAGGCCTTCTGCGCCGGGCACGACCTGCGCGAGATGCGGGCCTCTCCGTCGCACGACTACTACCGGCGCCTGTTCGACCGCTGCACGCGCATGATGATGGCGATCCAGAAGATGCCGCAGCCGGTGCTTGCGCGCGTGCAGGGCATTGCCACGGCGGCGGGCTGCCAGCTGGTGGCCATGTGCGACCTTGCGGTGGCCGCCGACGATGCGCGCTTTGCGGTGTCCGGCGTCAACCTGGGCCTGTTCTGCTCGACGCCCGGGGTGGCGTTGTCGCGCAACCTGCACCGCAAGCAGGCGATGGAGATGCTGCTGACCGGCGACATGATCGACGCCGAAACCGCCCGTGAGCGCGGGCTGGTGAACCGGGTGGTGCCCGCTGGCCAGCTCGACGAAGAGGTGGCGCGCCTGGCCGCCAGCATCTGCGCCAAGCCGGCCGCCGCGGTGGCCGCCGGCAAGTGTCTGTTCTACCGCCAGCTGGAAATGGGCATCGAGGCCGCCTACCAGCTGGCCGGCCAGACCATGGCCTGCAACATGATGGACGAGTCGGCGCTGGAGGGGGTGCAGGCCTTCATTGACAAGCGTTCGCCGTCCTGGCGTGGCTCATAATCGACTTTCTTGCCCCTTATATGCCGGGAACGTATAAAGACATCGGTAAAAAGTCGTTTATGGTATGAAGCGAATCGCATAAAATACGCGCTTCAGAAAAATAACGAGCGGCAACAGCGCTGGAGATCCCTCGCCTGTTGCCGTTTTTCTTTTGGTCACCTTTCCATGATCGAACTGCAAGGACTGTCGCAGCGCTTCCCGGGCGCGTCTGGCGACGTGCATGCATTGCGGGACGTCAGCCTGTCGATAGCGGCGGGCGAGGTCTTCGGCATTATCGGCCGCAGCGGCGCCGGCAAGAGCACGCTGGTACGCGCCATCAACCTGTTGAACCGGCCCTCGAGCGGCCGCGTGATCGTCGCGGGCCAGGAGCTGACCGCGCTGGACACGGGCGCGCTGCGCCTGGCACGCCGCGAGATCGGCATGATCTTCCAGCACTTCAACCTGCTGTCGTCGCGCACGGTGTATGAGAACGTGGCGCTGCCGCTGGAACTGGCCGGCAAGCCCAAGGCTGAGATTGCCGCGACGGTGCTGCCGCTGCTGGACCTGGTGGGCCTGTCGGCGCTGAAGGGCCGCTATCCGGCGCAGATCAGCGGCGGGCAGAAGCAGCGCGTGGGCATTGCGCGCGCCCTGGCCAGCAAGCCCAAGGTGCTGCTCTCGGACGAGGCCACTTCCGCGCTGGACCCGGAAACCACCCGCTCCATCCTGGAACTGCTCAAGCAGATCAACCGCGACCTGGGCCTGACCATCGTGATGATCACGCACCAGATGGAAGTCATCAAGCAGGTCTGCGACCGCGTGGCCGTGCTTGAAGCCGGCCAGGTGGTGGAGACCGGGCGCGTGATCGACGTATTCCTGCGCCCGCAGCACGACGTCACCCGCGCCATGATCGGCGACGTCATCTCGCAGGAACTGCCGGCCAGCGTGCTCAAGCGCGTGGAGAGCCGGCTCGGCAACGGGCGCGACCATGTCTACCGCCTGGCCTTCACCGGCGAGGGCGTGGACCAGCCGGTGCTGGCCCAGGCGATCCGCCGCTACGGGCTGGACTTCAATATCCTGCACGGCCATATCGACGAGATCCAGGGCCAGGCTTTCGGCTCGCTGGCGATCATGGCCACGGGCGAACTGGCCGACGTGAAGGCGGCGATGGAATACCTGCAGGCGCAAGGCGTCGTGGTGGAGGAGTTCGAGCATGTGGTCTGAAATGTTTGACCTGTTCCTGACCTCGTTCAACGAGACCCTGCTGATGGTGGCGATCTCGGGCGTGGTCGGCTCGCTGCTGGGCGTGCCGCTGGGCGTGCTGTTGCACCTGACCAACCGTGGCGGCGTGCTGTCGCACCCGCTGTTCAACCGCGGCATCGGCGTGGTGGTCAACGCCGTGCGCTCGATCCCGTTCATCATCCTGCTGGTGGTGGTGATCCCGTTCACGCGCTTTATCGTCGGGTCGTCGATCGGCACCACCGCGGCGATCGTGCCGCTGACCATCGCGGCGATCCCGTTTATCGCGCGCCTGGTGGAAAGCGCGCTGCGCGAGGTCGACAAGGGCCTGGTCGAGGCCGCTCAGTCGATGGGCGCCACCACCCGCCAGATCGTGTGGAAGGTGCTGCTGCCCGAGGCCATGCCCGGCATCGTCGCCGGCCTGACCATCACCTTTGTCAGCCTGGTCGGCTATTCGGCCATGGCCGGCGCGATCGGCGGCGGCGGTCTGGGCGACCTGGGCATCCGCTACGGCTACCAGCGCTATATCACCGAGGTCATGGTGGCGGTGGTGGTGATCCTGATCGTGTTCGTGCAGGCCGTGCAGAGCTTCGGCGACTGGCTTGTCCGCCGTATCAGCCACCGCTAATCCGTCAACGCCAAGTCAATTATTTTCTGAAACAGGAACGCATATCATGCAACGTCGCAACCTGCTGCAATGGATTCTCGGCGCCGCGATCGGCGCAACGCTGGCAACGGGCGCCGTCGCCCAGGAAAAGCCGATCAAGATCGGCGTGACCGGCGGCCCGCACGCCCAGATCATGGAACAGGTGAAGAAGGTCGCCGCCAAGGACGGCCTGAACATCCACGTGGTCGAGTTCAGCGACTACATCCAGCCCAACGCCGCGCTGGCCGCCGGCGACCTGGACGCCAACAGCTACCAGCACCTGCCGTACCTGGAAGCCCAGATCAAGGACCGCGGCTACAAGTTCACGCATATCGCCTATACGGTGACGTTCCCGATGGGCGTGTACTCGAAGAAGATCAAGTCGCTCGACCAGCTCAAGCAGGGTGCGCGCGTGGGCGTGCCCAACGATCCCACCAACGGCGGGCGCGGCCTGTTGCTGCTGCAGAGCAAGGGCGTGATCAAGCTCAAGCCTAACGCCGGCCTGAAGGCCACGCCGCTGGACATCGTCGAGAACCCGAAGAAGATCCGCATCGTCGAGCTGGACGCCGCGCAGCTGCCGCGCTCGCTGGATGACCTGGATGCCGCCGCCATCAACGGCAACTACGCGGAATCGGCCGGCCTGTCGCCCGTCAAGGATGCCATCGCCATCGAAGGCCCGAAGGGTCCGTACGCCAACCTGATCGCGATCCGCGAGGCTGACAAGAGCAAGCCCTGGGTGGCCAAGCTGGTGAAGGCTTATCACTCGCCGGAAATCAAGCAATACGTCACATCGACCTTCAAGGACTCGGTCATTACCGCCTGGTAATCCGACGTCACTTTGAGGGTTTCATCCAATCAGACTATGCCCGCAAGCCCCGGTTTGCGGCACAATCGTCGGACGGCTGGGATCTGCCGGGCTATGCCCGGCATCATTTTGCCGATAAAATAGTACGATCGTTCGAAAAACAGGAGAGCCGCCAACCCGGTGGTTATAATGACGAGCGAACAAAATTTCTGACTATCAGCTATCAGTGGAGTGAGCGCATGAAAGTACTCGTCGCAGTCAAGCGGGTGGTGGATTACAACGTCAAAGTCCGCGTCAAGGCGGACGGCAGCGGCGTCGATCTGGCCAACGTGAAGATGAGCATGAACCCCTTCGACGAAATCGCCGTGGAAGAGGCCGTGCGCCTGAAGGAAGCCGGTGTTGTCACCGAAGTGATCGCCGTCTCGTGCGGTGTCACGCAGTGCCAGGAAACCCTGCGCACCGCGATGGCCATCGGTGCCGACCGGGGCATCCTGGTGGAATCGAACGAAGACCTGCAACCGCTGGCCGTGGCCAAGCTGCTGAAGGCGCTGATCGACAAGGAACAGCCGCAACTGGTGATCCTGGGCAAGCAGGCCATCGACGACGACTCCAACCAGACCGGCCAGATGGTGGCCGCGCTGGCTGGCCTGCCGCAAGCCACGTTCGCCTCCAAGGTGGTGGTTGCCGACGGCAAGGCCTCGGTGACGCGTGAAGTCGATGGCGGCCTGGAAACGCTGTCGCTCAAGCTGCCGGCCGTGGTGACGACCGACCTGCGCCTGAACGAGCCGCGCTACGTGACGCTGCCGAACATCATGAAGGCCAAGAAGAAGCAGCTCGATATCGTCAAGCCGGAAGACCTCGGCGTCGACGTCAAGCCGCGCCTGTCGACCCTGAAGGTGGTCGAGCCTGCCAAGCGCAGCGCGGGTGTGATGGTGCCGGACGTTGCGACGCTGGTGCAGAAGCTGAAGAACGAAGCCAAGGTTATCTGAGCGCGGGGGAGAAATAACATGACTGCACTCGTCATTGCTGAACACGACAATCAATCCATCAAGGCCGCCACGCTGAACACCGTGACTGCCGCTGCCCAGTGCGGCGGCGACGTGCACGTGCTGGTGGCTGGTGCCAACGCCAAGGCCGCGGCCGATGCGGCCGCCAAGATCGCCGGCGTGACCAAGGTCCTGCTGGCCGACGCCCCGTACTTCGGTGACGGCCTGGCCGAGAACGTGGCCGAGCAGGCGCTGGCCATCGCCAACGACTACTCGCATATCCTGGCTCCGGCCACCCCGTACGGCAAGAACATCCTGCCGCGCGTGGCTGCCAAGCTGGACGTGGCCCAGATCTCGGAAATCTCCAAGGTCGACGCCCCGGACACGTTCGAGCGCCCGATCTACGCCGGCAACGCCATCGCCACGGTCAAGTCGGAAGACAAGATCAAGGTCATCACCGTGCGCGGCACCGCCTTTGACGCCGCCGCCGCCGAAGGTGGCTCGGCTGCCGTCGAGACCCTGCCGGCCGTGGCCGACGCAGGCGTTTCGCAGTTTGTTTCGCGCGAAGTGGCCAAGAGCGACCGTCCGGAACTGACCGCCGCCAAGATCATCGTCTCGGGTGGCCGTGGCGTGGGTTCGGGCGAGAACTACACCAAGGTGCTGACGCCGCTGGCCGACAAGCTGGGCGCCGCGCTGGGTGCCTCGCGCGCCGCGGTGGACGCGGGCTTCGTGCCGAACGACTACCAGGTCGGCCAGACCGGCAAGATCGTCGCGCCGCAGCTGTATATCGCCGTCGGTATCTCCGGCGCGATCCAACACCTGGCCGGCATGAAGGACTCCAAGGTGATCGTTGCGATCAACAAGGATGCCGAAGCCCCGATCTTCTCCGTGGCCGACTACGGCCTGGTAGGCGACCTGAACACCGTGGTGCCGGAGCTGGTGGCAGCACTGGGCTGATGCCTTGCCGGCCGCCAGGCGGCCGGCACTGGTAGCAAGTACGAGCCGTTCCGGGGGTGACCCGCGAACGGCTTTTTCATACATGTTGGGAGACATTGATGACTTACCGTGCGCCGATCAAGGACATGCTGTTCGTCATGAACGAGCTGGCCGGGCTAGAGGCCGTGAGCAAACTGCCGGGCTTCGAGGAAGCCACGCCGGAAACGGCCGAGGCAGTGCTGGACGAGGCCGCCAAGTTCAACGAGCAGGTCGTCGCGCCGCTGAACCGCGCCGGCGACCTGGACCCGAGCAGCTGGAAGGACGGCGTGGTCACCACCACGCCCGGGTTTAAGGAGGCCTTCCGCCAGTTCGGCGAGGGCGGCTGGCAGGGCGTGCTGCATCCGCAGGAGTTTGGCGGCCAGGGCCTGCCCAAGCTGGTCGCCACCGCCTGCAACGAGATGCTGAACACCGCGAACCTGTCGTTCGCGCTGTGCCCGCTGCTGACCGATGGTGCCATCGAAGCGCTGCTGACGGCCGGCACGGATGAGCAGAAGGCCACCTTCCTGCCCAAGCTGATCTCGGGCGAGTGGACCGGCACCATGAACCTGACCGAGCCGCAGGCCGGCTCGGACCTGGCCGCAGTGCGCACCCGTGCCGAGCCGCAGGGCGACGGCACCTACAAGGTGTACGGCACCAAGATCTTCATCACCTACGGCGAGCACGACATGGCGAAGAACATCGTCCATCTCGTGCTGGCCCGCACGCCCACCGCGCCCGAGGGCGTCAAGGGCATCTCGCTGTTCATCGTGCCGAAGTTCATGGTCAACGCCGACGGCAGCACCGGTGAGCGCAACGACGTGCATTGCGTCTCGATCGAGCACAAGCTGGGCATCAAGGCGAGCCCCACGGCCGTGCTGCAGTTCGGCGACCATGGCGGCGCCATCGGCACGCTGGTCGGCGAAGAGAACCGTGGCCTCGAGTACATGTTCATCATGATGAACTCGGCACGCTTCTCGGTCGGCATGCAGGGCATCGCCGTATCCGAACGCGCCTACCAGCAGGCGGTGGCCTTTGCGCGCGAGCGCGTGCAGAGCCGCCCGGTCGATGGTTCGGCGCGCGAGGCGGTGACCATCATCCACCACCCTGACGTCAAGCGCATGCTGATGACCATGCGCGCGCTGACCGAAGGCGCGCGCGCCGTGGCCTACGTGGCCGCGGCCGCCAGCGACGCGGCGCACCAGCATCCCGACGAAGCGGTGCGCCAGCAGAACCAGGCCTTCTACGAGTTCCTGGTGCCGGTGGTGAAAGGCTGGAGCACCGAGCTGTCGATCGACGTCACCAGCCTGGGTGTGCAGGTGCACGGCGGCATGGGCTTTATCGAGGAGACCGGTGCGGCGCAGCACTACCGCGACGCGCGCATCCTGCCGATCTACGAAGGCACCACGGCAATCCAGGCCAACGACCTGATCGGCCGCAAGACCGTGCGCGACGGCGGCGCCGTGGCGCGTGCGATCTGCGCGCAGATCGCCGAGACCGAGGCTGCGCTGGGCAATCACAGCTGCGCCGGGTTCACCGCGGTACAGGCGCAACTGGCCAAGGGTCGCGCGGCGCTGGAAGACGTGGTGGCGTTTGTCGTGGCCAATGCCAAGTCCGACCCGAACGCCGTCTTTGCCGGCAGCGTGCCTTACCTGAAGCTGTGCGGCATCGTGTTCTCTGGCTGGCAGTTCGGCCGTGCGATGCTGGCCGCCGATGCGAAGCGGGCCGAGGATCCGGGCTTTTATGACGCCAAGATCGCCACCGCGCATTTCTTTGCGGAGCACATCCTGTCGCAGGCGTCGGCTTTGCGCGATGCCATCGTCAGTGGTGCGGCACCGGTGAATGCGATGACGGCCGAGCAGTTCTGAGTGGCCTGACAGTCGCCGGAAAGAAAAAGGGCGGCCCCGCGGGGCCGCCCTTTTTGCTTATCGAGGCAGCCTGCTTCAGGCAGTGGCCGGCCTGGGCGCCAGGTGATGGCGCGCCGGCTTCAGGTAGCGGCCCACCGACAGGTCGTCGGCGCGGATCGCCGGCGACGTGCCAGAGACCAGGTCCGAGAGCAGCTTGCCCGAGCCGCAGGCCATGGTCCAGCCGAGCGTGCCGTGGCCCGTGTTCAGCCACAGGCCGCGCACCTGGGTCGGGCCGACGATCGGCGTACCGTCCGGCGTCATCGGGCGCAGGCCGGTCCAGAAGGTGGCCTGGCTGACATCGCCGGCGCCCGGGAACAGGTCGGTGACCACGTGTTCGAGCGTGCGGCGCTTGGCCGGATCCAGGCTGCGGTCATAGCCGACGATCTGCGCCATGCCGCCCACCCGGATGCGGTCGTCGAAGCGGGTGATGGCAACCTTGTAGGTTTCGTCCAGCACGGTGGACTCCGGGCTGCGCGACGGATCGCTCAGCGGCACCGTGATCGAGAAGCCCTTGAGCGGATACACGGGCAGGTTGGACATGCCACGCAGGAACGGCTTGACCAGCTGCGTCGACCAGCTGCCCAGCGCCACCACCACCAGGTCGGCATCCATCGGCTGGCCGTCGACCACGGCGCCGGTGACGGCATCGCCCTGGGTCATCAGTCTGTCGATCGAGCGGTTGTACAGGAATTTCACGCCCAGCAGCTCGGCCATGCCCGCGAGCCGTTGCGTAAACAGCGCGCAGTCGCCGGTTTCATCGTTGGGGAGGCGCAGGCCGCCGGCCAGCTTGTGGCGGACGGCGGCCAGCGCCGGTTCGCTCGCGGCGAGTTCCTCGCGCGAAAGCAACTGGTAAGGCACGCCGGCTTCTTCCAGCACGGCGATGTCCTTGGCCGCGCCTTGCAGCTGCTCGTCGGTGCGGAACACCTGCAGCGTGCCTTGCTGGCGGCCTTCATAAGCGATGCCCGTCTCCGCGCGCAGCGCGCGGATGCAGTCGCGGCTGTATTCGGCCAGCCGTACCATGCGCTCCTTGTTGACGGCGTAGCGTTCGGCGCTGCAGTTCTGCAGCATCTGCCACATCCATTGCAGCTGGAACAGCGTGCCGTCCGGACGGATGCTGAGCGGGGCATGTTGCTGGAACATCCACTTGATCGCCTTCAGCGGTACGCCCGGCGCCGCCCACGGCGACGCATAGCCGGGCGAGATCTGCCCCGCGTTGGCAAAGCTGGTGCCGAGCGCGGGCCCGGCCTCGCGGTCGACGACGGTCACTTCGTGACCGGCCTTGGCCAGATACCACGCACTGGTGACGCCAATAACGCCGCTGCCTAGTACGAGAACGCGCATGTCCGGGGGCTCCAACTGCGGTGACAAGTTGATAAAGGATTTATCTCTATACTATTGAAACCAACCCAGTCATTGTTATCGAATTTCTCAGGAAAACAGGAAAAACTCATGAGAACGAGTCGCCAGCCCATGCGCACCCTCGACCGGCTCGACCGCAAGATCCTGACGGCGCTGCAGAGCGACGGCCGGATGTCGATGAAGGACCTGGCCGAGGCGGTCGGGCTGACCATCACGCCCTGCATCGAGCGCGTCAAGCGCCTGGAGCGCGATGGTGTCATCATGGGCTACTACGCACGGCTGAACCCGGCGCTGCTGGGCAGCGCGCTGCTGGTGTTCGTCGAGATCTCGCTGGGCAACAAGTCGGGCAATATGTTCGAGCAGTTCCGGCGCGAGGTGTTGCGTATCCCGGAAGTGCTGGAATGTCACCTGGTATCGGGCGATTTCGACTACCTGATCAAGGCGCGCATCCGCGAGATCGGTGAATACCGCCGGCTGCTGGGCGACATCCTGCTGCAGCTGCCCGGCGCAGCGCAGTCGAAGAGCTATGTGGTGATGGAAGAGATCAAGGAGACGCTGGCGATTTCCGTCGAGGAGAAGAGCCAGGCAGTGTGACCAAGGCCAGCATGGAGCGCCCCCCGCCGAAACCCAAGCCTGTCGGCAGCCGCCCGACGCGGCCCGATGCCGACCCCGACGCACTCGCGCCGCAGGCAGGCCCGCGGCCGCCCGTGGCGCGCAAGGGCCGAGGCGCCGTGAGCAACCTGCAGGGGCGTTTCGAGCGCGACCTGCGTGAAGCGTTCGACGATGGCTGGAGCAGTGCACCAGAAGAGGCGCCGCGTACCACCGAAGCCGCACCGTCGCCGGAGGCAGCCCCGCTGCCGCCGCTGCGCACGGAAGTCCATATCGAGCGCGCCCGTTCGGTCCTGACGCGCAATGCATCGCCCGACATCCCGTTCGATGTCTCGCTCAACCCCTACCGCGGTTGCGAGCACGGCTGCATCTACTGCTTCGCCCGGCCGACGCACGCCTACCTGGACTTGTCGCCAGGGCTGGACTTTGAAACGCAGCTTTATGCCAAAGCCAACGCCGCCGAGCGGTTGCGCGAGGCGCTGGCACGGCCGTCTTACCGCTGCGAGACCATCGCGCTGGGCGTCAACACCGACGCCTACCAGCCGATCGAGCGCGAACAGCGCATCACGCGCGGCGTGCTGGAGGTGCTGAACGAGTGCGACCACCCGGTGGCGCTGATTACCAAGTCGTCTCTGATCGAGCGCGATATCGACCTGCTCGCGCCGATGGCGGCGAAGCGGCTGGCGGTGGCGGCGGTCACCATCACCACGCTGGATGCTGGCATCGCGCGCACGCTGGAGCCGCGCGCGGCCACGCCGTCACGCCGGCTGCGCACCATCCGCACGCTGACCGACGCCGGCATCCCGGTGGGTGTGAGCATCGCCCCGGTGATCCCGTTCATCACCGAACCCGACCTGGAGCGTGTATTGGAAGCGGCGCACGAAGCGGGCGCCGTCTATGCAAACTACATCGTGCTGCGGCTGCCCTGGGAAGTGCGGCCTCTGTTCGAGGAATGGCTGCTGGCGCATTTTCCCGAGCGCGCGGAACGGGTGATGAACCGCGTGCGCGACATGCGCGAGGGCAAAGCCTACGATGCCAGCTTTGCCTCGCGCATGCGCGGTACGGGCGTGTGGGCGGACTTGCTGCGCCAGCGTTTCTACAAGGCCGCCGAACGGCTAGGGTTTCGTTACAACCGGTTCGAGCTGGATACGTCGCGTTTCCGCCCGCCAGTCAGGGGGCCCCGCGGCAAGGACGATCCGCAGGGTTCGCTGTTCTGAGTCTTCCGGGCGCGTTCGGTGGCCTGCTGGTCGCCGATCATGCTGCTGGCGAGTTCCAGCGCGGCCTTCGCGCTCGATGGCGGCAGTCCCGAGGACAGCGCCAGCCTGACAGCGATCGCCGCCAGGCGTCCTTCCTCATAGGTTGGCATGTCGATGCTTGCTCCTTTGCGCCAGGGTGTGGCCCCGCCGCGCGTGACGCCGCCGGAATCGGTCGGCTCTAACAGTATGGGCGAATTGGCGGAAAGGAGAGCCGCCGTTTGCGCCGGCCTTGATCGTGCGCAAGCGCGCAGTGCGCTCTAGGTATCGGGCCGGTCCCAATAGGGCGGGTTGCCGAAGCGCTCGGCGAAGAAATCCACGAAGGCGCGTGTCTTGGGCGGTACCAGGTGCCGGCTGGGAAACACTGCCCAGATCGACACTGCCGGCACCACCGGGTATTCGTCCAGTACTGTCACGAGCGCGCCGCTGCGCAACAGCGGGCCCACATCCCAGGTCGACTTGAGCGAGATGCCGACGCCGGCCACCACCGCATCACGCAGCACTTCGCCGTTATCCACGCGCAGGTTGCCGCGCACGTGCACCACGGTCTCGCCCAGCGGCGTATTGAAGCGCCACGCCGACTGGTCGGCCAGCACCAGGCAGTTGTGCTGGCGCAGGTCGTCCGGGTGGCGCGGCACGCCGTGGCGCTGCAGGTAGGCGGGTGAGGCGCAGATCACGCGGTGGCTGGGTGCGAGCGCGCGTGCCACCAGCGTGGAATCGGGCAGCACGCCCATGCGCAGCGCCACGTCGATGCTGGCATCGACCAGTCCGATCACCTGGTCGGTCAGGCGCAGGTCAAGCGCGATATCGGGGTAGGCGGCAAGGAATTCGGGCAGCGCCGGCGAGACATGCTGGCGCCCGAAGGACGCCGGCGCGGTCACGCGCAACTGCCCGCGCGGGCGCTCGGCGCTGGTGCCGACCGATGCGCTGGCAAGAGCCGCGGTGGCAAGCAACTGCTCCGCATGTGGCAGGAAGCGCTCGCCGTCGGCGGTGAGTGCCAGCCGCCGGGTGGTGCGATGCAGCAGGCGGCTGCCCAGCGACTGTTCCAGCCGGCCCAGGCGGGCGCTGGCGCTGGAGGTGGACAAGCCCAGGCCGCGCGCGGCGGCCGACAGATTGCCCAGCGCCGCGGCGCGGACGAAGACGGCGATGTCGAGCAGGTCGAAATGCACGGCGCCAATGTCGCCGCGGCAGCTATTGCGACAACGCGCGGGCGGCCTCGACCTGCGATTCGAAGAAGGTCTGGAAACTGAATGCCAGCCCGGCCATCAGCAGGCCGGTGCCGATCAGCAGCGACAGGATCACCAGGATCACTACCGGCCAGCCGGAGCGTGTAGGCTTGCCGAGTTGGTTGAAGCGCGCGTCCCATTTGTCGTCCGGGCGCAGCCCGTAGACGATGGCCGCCAGGAAGGCGCTGATGACAGAGGCTCCGCCGGCGACGGCGAAGGTCCAGTTCAGCGCCGGGCTGCCCGCGCCGGTCGCCATCGAGGCCACGCCGATCGCGCCTGCCAGCAGCGCCAGCAGGTGCACCCAGCCATACGGATCGCGCAGGCCGCCCAGGTAGAAGCGATGCGCGCCCAGGCTGCCGCACAGGAACGCCAGCGCCACCGTCAGCAGCTTCGATTTGCCGCGGGCGGGCGGCGAGGCGAGCGTCGAGGAATGGCGGGCTGGCGTGGCTGCAGGCATGGTCGGATTTCCGGCGGTTGCGGGCCGGCAATGCACCGGCACAGGAACGGCGGCACATGGGTACCGGCCGGCCCACATTGTACGCCGGCAGTCAGCGCAAGAAAGGGAAGTGCGTCAGAAGACGCGCAGGACGGCGCTAATGCCAGCCTGACTGCAGGCCGTCCAGGAAGGCCACCGCGTGCTCGCTGATATGTGTTTCGCCGTAGAGGACCAGGGTCAGGATGCCCATGAACAGGATCGACAGCGATAACTGGCCGGCATGTTCGGCCAGGTCGCTAAGAAGGGATGGCATGATAAACCTCACAGAATTATTGTTATTGTCTTTCTGGAGGCTGCGCCCGTGCCGTCTTGATCGGGTCCGGCAGGAGGTGTCGGGCAGAGGCAGGTCAGTTCGATTGCCGTCTGCACTGGACGGCACGCTGTGAGCCCCGGACAGCGCCGGGCGGCAGCCTGTGCGTGGCACCCGGAAAGCGGGGCACACACTTAAATAGAGACAGGGAGAGCGGGGGCGGAGTTCCGCGAACAGCCGAAAGACCGTTGGGCCGTGCGGCAATGGGCGGGGTTGCGCCGACAGCCGTCAGCAGCGACCGTTATCGGCCATTGTCGCGGCCACGTGCCTGCCAGCCGGGGCCGACGTTGCCTGGCCGGGAGTCGTTGCGGGCTTCATTGGGGTTGTCGCGTTCCTGGCCGCGGCCGCGGTTGTCGTCGCGGGCACCAGCCAGCGCGGCGCGGCGCCCGCTCAGGCGGTCGTCGGCACGGGCACGTGCTTCCATGCGGTCGATCTGGGCTTGCACGTGCTCGCGGCTCTCGGCGCGCACGCTGGCCATCTGCCAGCCGTCGCGGGGCTGCGGCTGCATCCGTGCGGACCGGCTATCGGGCCGTACTTGTTGCCAGAACGCGACCTGGGCATGGCTGGTGGCAACCGCGCCGACCAGGCCCGAGGCCACCAGGATGCCAGCCACCAGGTCGCGCAGGAGAGAGCGGGTGAGCATGCGGATTCCCAGGTTCCTGACGCACTGTGTTGCTGTTGGAAGATGGGTTCATGGTACGCATGGGCCATCGGGGCGCCTATGCCAATCCCGTTACCGGTGTAACGGATTGTTTCGGCCACCAAGACCCCCGTTCCGTGGGGTTTTCAGCGGGATTCAGGGTCGGTAGCGGATGCGGTAAATGGCCCCGGCAAGGTCGTCGCTGACCAGCAGCGAACCGTCCGGCGCAACCAGGACATCGACCGGGCGGCCCCACGGCCTGCCGCCGCGCAGCCAGCCCTGCGCGAACACCTCCTGGCGCACCGCCTTGCCGGCATCGTCCAGCGCCACGCGGACCACGCGGTAGCCGGACGGCTCGCTGCGGTCCCAGCTGCCGTGCTCGGCAATGAAGACGTTGTGGCGGTAGGCCGCCGGGAATTGCGTGCCGGTGTAGAAGCGCATGCCCAGGGCCGCGACGTGCGCACCCAGGCGGGCCACCGGTGGCACGAACTCGGCGCAGGGGCGCTGGCTGCCGTATTCGGGATCGGCAACCGTGCCGGCATGGCAGTAAGGGTAGCCGAAATGCTGGCCGGCAGCGGTGGCGCGGTTGAGCTCGTCGTCGGGAACGTCGTCGCCCATGCGGTCGCGCCCGTTGTCGGTGAACCACAGCTCGCGCGTGGCCGGGTGCCAGTCGAAGCCGACGGTGTTGCGCACGCCGCGTGCCACCACCTGCAGGTCGCTGCCGTCGGGCTTCATCTTCATGATGTTGGCGTAGCGGTTCTCGTCCGGCGCGCAGATATTGCATGGCGCGCCGACCGGCACGTAGAGGTAGCCGTCGGGGCCGAAGGCGATGAATTTCCAGCCGTGATGCCCGTCCGTCGGGAAGCGGTCGCTCACCACCGCTGGTGCCGGCGGCTGGTCGAGGCTGGCCTCGATATGGTCGATCCGCACGATCTTCGACACCGAGGATGCGTACAGGCTGCCGTCGTGCAACGCCACGCCGACCGGCATGCGCAGCCCGGTGGCGACCGTGCGCACGCGCGGCCGGGCCCCCAGCGCGTCGGTCACCGCGTAGACCTTGCCTTCGCTGCGCGAGCCGACGAAGAGCGTGCCCGACGGCGACATCGCCATGGCGCGTGCACCCGGCACGTCCTGCGTCAGCACCTCGATGCGGAAACCAGGCGGCAGCCGGACCTGGTCCAGCGGCAGGGCGGCCGGCGCGGACCCGGTGCTTGCCAGCAGTACAATGGCGAGCAGGGAAGCAGGCCGTAAGGTGCGAGCCATGAAGTGCAGAACGGGGCGCATGTCGGGCCTCCTGTCGCGGTTTTTGCCACGATGCCTGCGCGGCAGGCGCGCGTCAATCACCTAAGTGTTTGTTTGGCCTCGGTAATTGGGCTATACTCTTGCGTTTCGTGTTCGAACGTCCTCGAACACCCCGTTTTCTGAGGAATCATTCCATGGTCGTTATCCGTCTGGCTCGCGGCGGCAGCAAGAAGCGCCCGTTCTTCAACATCGTCGCCACCGACTCGCGCAACCGTCGCGATGGTCGTTTCATTGAGCGCGTTGGTTTCTACAACCCGCTGGCTACGGAAGGTGAAGAAGGCCTGCGCCTGGCGCAAGACCGCCTGGCCTACTGGCAAGGTGTTGGCGCTCAGCTGTCGCCGACCGTTGCCCGCCTGGTCAAGCAAGGCGCCGCCAAGGCTGCTGCCTGATAGTCGCCTGCAGCGCGCCCCGTCGAGCCGTTTTTGCGGCCGGCCGGGCGCGTTCTTATTGCACACGTGACTGAACGAAAGCAGGGCGCCGCCCGGCCGCTGAACCGACCGCTGGTTCAGCCCCAGGGCGAGCCGCAAAAGGCTTGCAAACTGCCCGCGGCGCTCCTGTATGCCGACCCCCTGCCGGAAGACCTGGTGGAGGTCGGCTATATTGGCGCTGCCTACGGCATCCGCGGCTGGATCAAGGTCTTGCCGCATGCCGATGATGCTTCGGCCCTGCTGCATGCCCGCCGCTGGTGGCTGCTGGCACCGCCGCAGGCGGGGCTGGTGGCGGCCGATGCGTCGCGTGCCCAGCCCGTCTGCGTGAAGATCGCGCAGTCGCGCGAGCACAGCGGCACCGTCGTGGCGCAAGCGTCCGGCGTGGCCGACCGCAATCTTGCGGAAGCGCTCAAGGGCCGTCGCGTGTGGATCCGGCGTGCGGATTTTCCCGCGCCGGAAGAAGATGAGTTCTACTGGGTCGACCTGATCGGCTGCACCGTCAGCAACGAGCAAGGCGAGTTGCTGGGCGAGGTGTCCGGGCTGATCGACAACGGTGCCCACCAGATCCTGCAGGTGGCCTGCGTGCTCCCTGACGGCAAGGCCGGTGAACGGCTGATCCCGTTTGTCGATGCGTTCCTGCGCTCGGTCGATACCGCGGGCAAGCGCATCGTGGTCGACTGGGGGCTCGATTACTGAACCCGTGCCTTCGCGGTGCGGGGTTCGGAAGGGAGAGAGCGGATGCAGTTCGATGTGATCACGCTGTTTCCCGACATGTTTCGCGCGCTGACCGACTGGGGTATCACCAGCCGGGCGGCAAAGCAGCAGCGCTATGGCTTGCGTACCTGGAATCCGCGTGATTTCACGGTCGACAACTACCGCACCATCGACGATCGTCCTTACGGCGGCGGCCCCGGCATGGTGATGCTGGCCAAGCCGCTGGATGACGCGATCGATGCCGCGGTGGCGGCTCAGGCGCAGGCCGGCGTGCCAGAGCCGCATGTGGTGCTGATGTCGCCGCAGGGCAAGACGCTGTCGCATGCCAAGGTGATGGAACTGGCCGAACGGCCGGGCCTGGTCTTGCTGTGCGGCCGGTATGAGGCCATCGACCAGCGGCTGATCGACCGCCGCGTGGACGAGGAAATCAGCCTCGGCGACTTTGTGCTGTCGGGCGGCGAACTGCCGGCGATGGCGCTGATCGACGCCGTGGTGCGGCATCTGCCGGGCGTGCTGGGCGATGCGCAGTCGGCCGTGCAGGACAGCTTTGTCAACGGCCTGCTGGATTGTCCGCACTACACGCGGCCGGAAGAATATGAAGGCGTGCGGGTGCCCGAGATCCTGCTCGGGGGCCATCACGCCGAGATCGAGAAATGGCGGCGCCAGCAGGCGCTGGCCAATACCGCGAGCAAGCGCCCCGATCTGATCGAGGCCGCTCGCAAACAAGGTTTGCTGACCCGGGCCGACGAGAAGTTCTTGTCGGAATGGGCGGCGAAGGAAGGGCGGGGGGAGACCCCCGCCAGGTAAAACCCCATCCTCTGCCGGGGCCCGGGCAATGCCTGGGGCATACAACGCCGGCACGATGGCTACGGAGAAAAACGATGAACATCATCGAGCAGATCGAGAAGGAAGAGATCGCGCGTCTGACCGCGAACAAGACCATCCCCGCATTCGCGCCTGGCGACACCGTGGTTGTCAGCGTGAACGTGGTGGAAGGTAACCGCAAGCGCGTGCAGGCCTACGAAGGCGTCGTGATTGCCAAGCGCAACCGCGGCCTGAATTCGTCCTTCATCGTGCGCAAGATCTCGTCGGGTGAAGGCGTGGAACGTACGTTCCAGCTGTACTCGCCGCTGATCGCTGCCATCGAAGTGAAGCGTCGCGGCGACGTGCGTCGCGCGAAGCTGTACTACCTGCGCCAGCGTTCGGGCAAGTCCGCACGTATCAAGGAAAAGCTGGTGTCGAAGGCTGCTGTCGCTGCCAAGGCTGCGCAGTAAGCTGGGCATGCCGGCCGGGGCAGCCCGGCCAGCGTTTCCTCAGGAAGGGCACCCCAGGGTGCCCTTTTTGCATTGGCGCGGCGCAACGGTGGAAGCGGCAGGCGCTTTTTGCTGCAGCGCCAGAATGCGCGCTTCTGTCATACTTGCGATGTTATGCGTCCTGCCTTCGATCCCGAATCCCTCCCCGTCATCGACACCGACCTGCGCAACGGCGCCCTGAGCGCGCCGCGGCTTGAGGTGGACTTTATCCGGCACCGCTTCCGGGTGCCGCCGGCCTGGGCGCCGGAGCTGACCGATGAATCGCGCGTCTATGACCGCAGCCGCGGACTGCGCGACGCCGCCGTGCTGGTGCCGCTGGTGGAGCGCCATGACGGCCTGACGGTGCTGCTGACGCAGCGCAATGCCAACCTGAGCGCGCATGCCGGGCAGATCAGCTTCCCGGGCGGGCGGCAGGAGTCATGGGATGTCAACCGTATCGACACCGCGCTGCGCGAGACGGAAGAAGAGGTGGGGCTGGCGCGCGACTATGTCGAAGTGCTGGGTGCGCTGCCGGACTACATTACCGGCACCGGTTTCCACGTGAGCCCCGTGGTAGGGCTGGTGCGCGACGGTTTCACGCTGCGCCCGGATGCCTCGGAGGTCGCCGATGTCTTCGAGGTGCCGCTCGCGTTTCTGATGGACCCATCCCACCACGAACGGCGGCTGTTCCGCTGGGTCGACGGCGAGCGGGTGTTCTACGCCATGCCCTATCCGCGCGAGACTGGCGGCCACCGCTTTATCTGGGGCGCCACCGCGGGCATGCTGCGCAATCTTTACCACCTGCTGGCCGCCTGAGCCGCCGGCTTCTTACGCTGCGGCCTGGTCCTTGCTGCCGATGCAGTGGGGGCAGCTCTTGCCGACCACGTAGTGCGGGCTTTGCTGCTCCTGCGGCGTGACCACCGCGCGGCAGGCAAAGCACTGCTTGGGGCCGGCCGGCTCCAGGTTGGGGTTCAGCGCGGTGCGGTAGTCAAAGACGAAGCAGTCGCCGCGATAATGGCTGCCGCCGACTTCCTCGAAGTACTTCAGGATGCCGCCCTCGAGCTGGTACACGCGCTCGACGCCGACTTCCTGCATATGGATCGCCGCCTTCTCGCAGCGGATGCCGCCGGTGCAGAACGACACCACGGTCTTGCCTTCCAGCTCCGCCTTGTGGGCCGCCACCGCCTCGGGAAATTCGCTGAACTTGGCGATGTCATATTCCACGGCGTCTTCGAACGTGCCAACCGCGACTTCGAAATCATTGCGCGTGTCCAGCATCACCACCGGGCGGCCTTCGTCGTCGTGCCCCTGGTCCAGCCAGCGCTTCAGTTCGGTCGGACGCACTGACGGCGCGCGGCCTTCCTCGGGGCGGATCAGCGGCATCTTCATGGTGATGATTTCCTTCTTGGCGCGCACCAGCATGCGCTTGAAGGGCTGGTTTTCCGACAGGCTTTCCTTGGGCGCGATATCGGCAAAGCGCGCATCGGCGTGCAGCCAGTCCATGAAACCGTCGATGGCTGCGCGCGGCCCGGCCAGGAACATATTGATGCCTTCGGGCGCGAGCAGGATCGTGCCCTTCAGGCCGGCCGCTTCGCAGCGCTCGCGCATGGCCGGGCGCAGGGTCTCGATGTCGTCCAGCGAGACGAATTTGTAAGCGGAAATATTGACGATCTGCATGGGAGACTGCGCCTGCGCGGCCGCGTCCCGAAGGGCGCCGACGGCTTGCGATAACTGCCTGATTGGAAAGGTGAAATTATAACGCGTGCGGGCGCCGCCGCCGCGCATTCCCAAGCACTCCGATCAGCTATGCCGGGCCCTCGCGCCAGGCCGCCCGCACGCAATATCGGAGGCATGCCAGCGGCCCGAGCCGGTACAATGTCGCCCATGTCCGCACCCCGCTTCGTACACCTCCGCCTGCATTCCGAATACTCCATCGTGGACGGCATCGTCCGCCTGGAAGACGCCGTCAAGGCCGCTGCCGCCGACGGCATGGGCGCGCTCGCCCTGACGGATCTCGCCAACGCCTTCGGGCTGATCCGTTACTACAAGGAGGCGCGCGGCAAGGGCGTGAAGCCGGTGGTCGGTGCCGACGTCTGGCTCACCAACGCCGAAGACCGCGACAAGCCGTCGCGCCTGCTGCTGCTGGTGCAGGACCGCCGCGGCTACCTGAACCTGTGCATGCTGTTGTCGCGTGCGTGGCTGGGCAACCAGCACCGCGGCCGCGCCGAGATCGATCCGGCCTGGTTCCTGGAACCCGGCGAAGACGACCTGCCGCTCGCGACCGGCCTGATCGCCCTGTCGGGCGCAATGGGTGGCGATATCGGCATGGCGCTGGCCAACGGCAATGCCGACGGTGCGCGCCGCGCGGCACAGCATTGGTCCACGGTATTCGCGCAGCGCTTCTACATCGAACTGCAGCGCGCCGGCAATGCCGGCACCGATGCCTACGTGCAGCAGGCCGTGCAACTGGCGGCGGAACTGCAACTGCCGGTGGTGGCCACGCATCCGGTGCAGTTCATGACGCCGGACGACTACACCGCGCACGAGGCGCGCGTGTGCATCGCCGAGGGCGAGCTGCTGGCCAATCCGCGCCGCACGCGGCGCTTTACCACCGACCAGTACTTCAAGACCCAGGACGAGATGTGCGCGCTATTCGCCGACATCCCCTCGGCACTGGAGAACGCGGTCGAGATCGCGCGCCGCTGCAACCTGACGCTGGAACTGGGCAAGCCGCGCCTGCCGCTGTTCCCGACGCCCGACGGCATGTCGCTGGACGACTACCTGGTCTACATGGCCAAGGACGGGCTGGAGAAGCGCCTGGCGGTGCTGTTCCCCGACGAGGCGGTGCGCGAATCCAAGCGCCCGGAATACTACGCACGGCTGGAATTCGAGACCGGCACCATCATCAAGATGGGCTTCCCCGGCTACTTCCTGATCGTGGCGGACTTTATCAACTGGGCCAAGAACAACGGCGTGCCGGTGGGACCGGGCCGCGGTTCGGGCGCCGGTTCGCTGGTCGCGTATGCGCTCGGCATTACCGACCTGGATCCGCTCAAGTACGCGCTGCTGTTCGAGCGTTTCCTGAACCCGGAACGGGTCTCGATGCCCGACTTCGACATCGACTTCTGCCAGCACGGCCGCGATCGCGTGATCACGTACGTGAAAGAGAAGTACGGCAAGGACGCGGTATCGCAGATCGCCACCTTCGGCACCATGGCGGCAAAGGCCGCGGTGCGCGACGTGGGCCGGGTGCTCGATCTCGGCTACGGCTTTGTCGACGGCATCGCCAAGCTGATCCCGTTCAAGCCGGGCAAGCTGGTCACCATCGAGGAAGCCAAGAAGGAAGAGCCGCTGCTGACCGAGCGCGAGAGCAACGAGGAAGAAGTGCGCCAGCTGCTGGAGCTGGCACAGCGCGTCGAAGGCATGACCCGCAACGTCGGCATGCATGCCGGCGGCGTGCTGATCGCGCCCGGCCGGCTGACCGACTTCTGCCCGCTGTACACGCAGGGCGCGCAGAACGACGGCATGAGCGGCGTGGTCAGCCAGTACGACAAGGACGACGTCGAGGCCGCCGGCCTGGTCAAGTTCGACTTTTTGGGCCTGACCACGCTGACCATCCTGGACTGGGCCGAGCGCTATATCCGCCGTCTCGACCCCAGCAAGGCTGACTGGAACTGCAGCCATATCCCGCTCGACGACGGTCCCGCCTTCGATATCCTCAAGACCGCCAACACGGTCGCCGTGTTCCAGCTGGAAAGCCGCGGCATGCAGGGCATGCTGAAGGACGCCAAGCCTGACCGCTTCGAGGACATCATCGCGCTGGTGGCACTGTACCGCCCGGGCCCGATGGACCTGATCCCCAGCTTCTGCGCGCGCAAGCACGGCCGCGAGAAGGTGGAGTACCCGGATCCGCGCGTCGAACCCGTCCTGAAAGAGACCTACGGCATCATGGTCTACCAGGAGCAGGTGATGCAGATGGCGCAGATCATCGGCGGCTACTCGCTCGGCGGCGCCGACCTGCTGCGCCGCGCCATGGGCAAGAAGAAGCCCGAGGAGATGGCCCAGCATCGCGTCATGTTCCGCGAAGGCGCCGACAAGAACGGCCTCTCCGCGCAGCAGGCCGACGATATCTTCGACCTGATGGAGAAGTTCGCGGGCTACGGCTTCAACAAGTCGCACGCGGCCGCGTATGCGCTGCTGGCGTACTACACCGCCTGGCTCAAGGCCCACCATCCGGCCGAATTCATGGCAGCCAACATGTCGCTCGCCATGGACGACACCGACAAGGTCAAGATCCTCTACGAGGACTGCAAGCTCAACAAGCTCGCGGTGCTGCCGCCGGACGTCAACGCCAGCGAATACCGCTTCGCGCCGACCGACCCCAAGACCATCCGCTACGGCCTTGGCGGCATCAAGGGCAGCGGCCAGGGCGCGATCGAAGATATCCTGCGCGCACGCGAGGAGCGCCCGTTCACCGATCTGTTCGACTTCTGCGAACGCGTCGACCGCCGCCAGGTCAATCGCCGCACCATCGAGGCGCTGATCCGCGCCGGCGCCTTCGACAGCCTGAACGACAACCGCGCCCAGCTGCTGGCCTCGGTGCCGATCGCGATGGAGGCCGCCGAGCAGAAGGCCGAGTCCGCCAACCAGGTGTCGCTGTTCGACCTGATGGGCGATGCCGGCGATGCGCACCGCCCCGAGCTGCTCGACGAGCCGCGCTGGAGTCCCAAGCGCACGCTGCAGGAAGAGAAGCAGGCGCTCGGCTACTACTTCTCAGGCCACCTGTTCGATGCCTACCGCGACGAGGTGCGCCGCTTCAACAAGGGCACGCTGGCCGCGCTGGAAAAGGAAGTGCAGGGCAACGGCGGCGGCTTCGGCCGCGACGTGCGCGGCAAGACCATCGCCGGCGTGATCAGCGGCGTCCGCACGCAGATGACGCAGCGCGGCAAGATGGTGATCGTCACGCTCGACGACGGCACCGGGCTGGTCGAGATGACGGTGTTCAACGAGCTGTTCGACGCCAACCGGCACATGTTCCGCGAGGACGAGCTGCTGATCGCCACGGGGAACGCGCGGCACGATACGTTTACCGGTGGGGTGAGGTTTACGGCGGAATCGGTGATGGACCTGGTGGCCGCACGCGTCAAGTTTGCCAGCGCCGTGCGGTTGTCGATGAATGGCAATTCCTCGACCGGGATGCTGCGCGAACTGCTGATGCCGCACCTGGCCCGCGCCAGCGGTGGACAGGGTTTGCCGGTGCGCATCCACTACCAGTCGGGGGCGGCTTCGTGCGAGGCCATGCTCGGAGCGGACTGGAAGGTGGTGCCCTCCGACGAGGCGCTGACCGCGTTGCGGCTGGCACTGTCGCCGGACAGCGTCAGCACCCTCTACGAATAAGCCGACGGCAGCGGCGGTCTCAGGCCGCCTGCCGGGCGGCGCGCGCGCTGGCCGCCAGTGCTAGCAGCGCGTCGACGTGGGCCTCGATGCCCGGATCGTAGTTGAGCATCGCCATCGGATTCGCCAGCCGGCCCTGGCCGCTGCGTGCCGCGTCGACCGCGGCGTGAATCGCGCGGTCGAGCGTCTCGGCGCGATCGCGTGCGAAGGCATGCACCGCCTGCGGCCGGATCACCTCCAGGCAGGCAATATTGTCGGCAAAGACCAGCGGTGTGCCGCACAGCACCGATTCCACGCCGACCAGTCCGAACGGTTCATAGCCCGACGCCAGGATGGTGAAGTCCGCGGCGCGGTAGAGCGCGTCGATGCGGCTGCTGTAGCCCAGTTCCCGTACCCGCGGGATGGTGCGCCCGACCGGACGGCCGGCCACGGCAAGCGTGATCGGCAGGTCCGATTTGGAGAAATAGTCGGCAAGCAGGTCGAAACCCTTGCGGGCATGGCCCGAAGACGGGAACAGGAATACGACCTCATCGTCACCGAAACCGAACTCACGGCGCAACGCGGCGCGCGCGTCGGCGTCGACCGGCGTGAAGCGCTGCGTGTCGACCGGCGGGTAGATCAGTTCCACGCGGTCCGGCGGCATCCCGTACAGCTCGATCACCTCGCGGCGCATCAGCGCCGAATGTGCCACCACGCGGTGCGCGCCAGCATACTGCGCACTCTCCAGGTCGATCTGCCACTGGTCGGAGCGGCGCGCTGTCGTGCCGCGCGCGCCGAGATAGCCGCGATGGGTGCCGCCGCAGATGGCGATATCGGAGCCGCGCACGCGGTTGCAGCCGATCAGCACTTCGTCCGCGGGACGGCGCGCTTGCAGCCGCCACGAGAAGTAGCGGTCGCGCAGCTTGCCGGGCAGCCACGACACCACGATCCGGTGCGGGACAATGCCGGCCGACTCTGCCACGCCGGCGTCGAAGCGGCGCGCGTAGACCGACACCTCGGTGCCGGCGCGGCCTGCCATGGCCCGGCTGATGTCGAGCGCATAGCGTTCCAGGCCGCCGCCAGCGCCGAAGCGATTGCAGGAGATGCCAACTTTCATCGATGCATGGAATAAAGGGGAGGGGCGGCCGGCGCCTCAACGGGTGACCTCAGGGGCGGCTGCCTTGAGATCGGTGTCGGCCTGCAACTGCGCCAGCTTGGCGTACTTGTAGTAGCTTGCCTGCGCATTCATCAGCGCCACGCCGAAGCCTGCGCTGCCGTCCAGGAAGCCGCGCTTGAGCAGGTAGGTCCGGATGAAGGCCCACAGGCCGTGGCCCGCGGCGGACGCCACCGAACTACGCTTGCCCCGCGCGTAGGCCTGCTGCGCGCCTGCGCTGGAGTAGCTGTCGATCTTGCGCAGCACGTCCGACAATGTGCGGTAGCTGTAATGGATCAGCGGCTCGCGCAGATGGGTGACCGGGTCGTCCACTTTCAGGTGTTCGTGGACCAGGTCATCCGTGAAGCGGCCGCGGCCCTTGCGGAAGACGCGGGTCACATAGTCCGGGTACCAGCCGGCGTGGCGCACGAAGGTGCCGCAGAACGCTGACAGGCGCGGCAGCGCAAGCGCGTGGGCGTCGGACCGCTTCAGATGGCCCAGGATCTCGTCGCGCAGGGCGGGCGTGACACGTTCGTCGGCGTCGAGACTCAGGATCCAGTCGCCCGTGGCGGCGTCAACCGCGCGGTTCTTCTGCGGGCCGAAGCCAGGCCAGTCGTCGGTCTGGATGACGGTGGCGCCGGCGGCACGCGCAATCGCCACAGTGTCATCCGTGCTGGCCCAATCCACTATAATCGCCTCTTCGCACCAGGACACGCTTTCGAGGCATGGCCCGATATTGTGAGCTTCATTCCTGGTAATGATGACGGCCGAGACTCTCATGGAACATAGGGGAGGCACGCAGGTCGGACAAGACCGACGGGCCGCCGGAGTCGCCCACGGCGCCAGGCGCTGGATCGAGACCGCGTATTCTACCGCACTGGCGCATGGCGCCCTCCGCGGACCCTGATGCCATCGAGTCGGCTAGCGGGCCGCTCCCTGAAACTCAAATTGATGATACGAGCACAATTGTTCCGTTCCGCCGGGATGGAAGAAGTCTTCCTTCTGCCTGCGCGTGCAGCATTGGTCTCTCTGTTGCCGGCTGCAATCCGGGCAAGACTGGACACACTGGTGCTGGCCGCATGATCGGCGCCTACGTCATCAATCTCGACTCCGCGCGGGAACGCCGGGAGCGCATTTCCGGCCAGCTGGCGGGCCTTGGCATCCCGTTCCAGGTGTTCCGGGCCGTGGATGGCCGCGTGCTGGCGGAGCAGGAAGTGGCCAGCAAGTACGATGCCGCGGCCGCCGCCGCGCGCTACCGGCCAATGAGCCGGGGCGAGGTCGGGTGCGGGTTGAGCCACCTCGGTGTATACCGCAAGATGCTCGACGACGGCGCCGCCTTTGCGCTGGTGCTGGAGGACGATGCTTCGCCGGGCCCCGACCTGGCAACCGTGCTGGCCGACCTGGAGTCGCGCCTGGATCCGGACCGGGCCGAGGTAGTGCTGCTGTCCCATGTCGACAAGTACACCCGCTGGGGTGCCCGCAGGCTCGGCGGTGAACGACGCCTGGTCAGGCGCTACGGCGAATGGTGGCGCGCGCACGGCTACGTGGTGACGCGTGCCGCAGCGCGACGCCTGTTGGCGGGCTTGCAGCCGATGTGGTGCGCGGCCGACTACTGGTCGGCCTTCGAAAAGCAGGGCCTGGTGTCGGTCAGTGCGGTGGTGCCATATTGCATCGGCCTGACCGAGCTGGCCGAGACCTCGTCGCTCGAAACGCATCGCGCCGACCTGGACGCCACCGACAAGGCTCAGCGCAGCATCGGCTATTATCTGCGCCGCTACGTCTATCAGCGCTTCCTGTTCCAGCTCATCGTCAGGCCCTTCCTTCGGGTAGCCCGGCAGAAGCGGCCGGGCTAGCGCCGGGCCGGCACGCCGCCTCCACACACAAGAAATATCAGTGACCACATCCAAACCGCCCATTTCGCCAGGTGCCGCCGTGCCGTCCAGCATGGCCAGCCGGCTCTGGTCTTACCTGCGCCCCGAGTTACGCATCTTCATCGGCGCTATCCTCGCCATGGCCGTGGTTGCGGGCAGCGAAGGGGTGATCCCCAAGGTTGTCAATGACCTGCTCGACAAGGGCTTCGGCGGCGACTACGCCGGCACGCTGTGGCATGTCCCCGCCATCCTGACCGGCGTGGCCCTGATCCGCGGCGTGGCGCAGTTTGCCTCGGGCTACCTGCTGAACCTGATCTCGAACCGCGTGCTGCTGAAGATGCGCCTGCAGATGTTCGAGCGCCTGCTGCAGGCGCCGGCCTCGTTCTTCCACCGCAACACGGCGGCTTCGCTGATCAACGCCGTGATCTTCGAGGTCAACCAGGTGCTGCAGATCCTGACCAGCGTCTTTATCACGCTGGTGCGGGACTCGCTGACGGTTGTCGCGCTGCTGATCTACCTGTTCTATACCAACTGGCGCCTGACGCTGATCGTGGCGGTGATCCTGCCGGTGATCGGCTACCTGATGTCGAAGATCAACCGCCGGCTGCGCAAGCTCAACCGCGATCACCAGGCTTTTACCAACAACGCTGCCTATGTCGTGGAAGAGGCCGTGGGCGGCTACAAGGTGGTCAAGCTGCACGGCGGCGAGGCCTACGAGATGGGCCGCTTCCGCACCGTGGCCGAGCGGCTCAAGAACTACTCGATGCGCATGGCGGTTGCCGGCGGGTTGAACCAGCCGGTCACGGCCTTCCTGGCCGCGCTGGCGCTGTCGGTGATCATCACCATTGCGATGGTGCAGGCGCAGGCTAACCAGACCACGGTGGGCGGTTTTACCGGCTTTGTGATGGCGATGCTGCTGCTGATCTCGCCGCTCAAGCACCTGACCGACATCAACCAGCCGCTGACACGCGGCATCACCGCAGCCGAGATGATCTTCCGGCTGATCGATGAGCCGATCGAGCCGCAGGACGGTGGCAAGATGCTGGGTCGTGCCCGTGGCGAGCTGGCCTTCGAGCAAGTCGGCTTCCGCTACGGTGAAGCATCGCGCGCCGCGCTGGAGGGCATTGACCTGCGCGTCAGCCCGGGCGAAGTGGTGGCGCTGGTGGGCCCGTCGGGAAGCGGCAAGACCACGCTGGTCAACCTGGTGCCGCGCTTCTTCGACCCGACTGGCGGGCGCATCCAGCTGGATGGCACGCCGCTGACCGAGTTGTCGCTGAAGGACCTGCGCAACCAGATTGCCTTCGTCAGCCAGGACGTGGTGCTGTTCAACGACACCGTCGCCGCCAATGTGGCATATGGCGCGCAATCCGACCGCGAGATCGACATGGCCCGCGTTGAGCGCGCGCTGGCGGCCGCTTACCTGACGGAAACGGTCAAGGGGCTGCCGGAGGGCCTGAACACCAATATTGGCGACAACGGCATGAAGTTGTCCGGCGGTCAGCGCCAGCGGCTGGCGATTGCCCGGGCGCTGTATAAGAACGCGCCGATCCTGATCCTGGACGAGGCGACTTCGGCACTGGATTCGGAGTCCGAACGCCAGGTCCAGGCGGCGCTGGAGGAACTGATGAAGGGCCGGACCACGCTGGTGATTGCGCACCGGTTGTCCACCATCGAGAATGCTGACCGCATCGCGGTGCTGGACCACGGGCGCGTGGCGGAGCAGGGCACGCACGCGCAGTTGCTTGCGGCCAACGGCCTGTACGCCGGGCTGCACCGGATCCAGTTCGCGACGCAGCAAGGGTAACGGACCTGCCAACGACAAAGGCCGGCGCTTGCGCCGGCCTTTGTCGTTTCCTTCGTGCTCAGTTTGGCGAGGTGACGGGCGGCTGCACGCCCAGCACTTCATCGATGGCAGCCAGCACCTGATCCCGCCGCGGCACCACGCCGCCGCCGCCCAGCGAGACCGCGCGGCCCGGCGCATCGACGCCGTACAGGTGGCGCGACGTGGTCGTGAACAGGATCACGGTCGGGCGGCGCAGCGCATCGGCGATATGCACGAAGCCGGTGTCCATGCCAACCACCAGCGATGCCTTGCCTACCATCTGCGCCACACCGGTGATGCTCAGGCGTGGCATCACTTCGGCGTTGGGCACGCTGGCGGCGATGGTTTCGGCTTCCTTGCGCTCCGCGTCGTTGCCCCAGGGCACCAGCACGCGCAGCCCGCGCGCCGAGATCGCGCTGCCCACGCTGATCCAGTCGGCGACCGGCCACTTCTTTTCCTCGCTCGAGGTGGCATGGAACAGCATCGCGTACGGACCCTTGGCGGCCGGCGCCGGCGTGTCTGCTGGCATCTCCAGGCCGTAGTCCATGTCCCTGGTCAGCTCATAGCCCAGGGCGCGGCTGACGGCGCGGCGCATCCGCTGCCGCGCGCAATCTTCTTCGACAAATGGCTGGAACACATGGTTGTAGGCGAAGCGAGCGCCGCTCTCGCCCAACTCTGCCACGGGGTAGCCATAGCGATTGCGCGTGCGTGCCAGGAACGTCACGATGGCGCTCTTGTAGACGCCGTGGACGTCCAGCACCGCATCGTACTTCTCGCGACGCAGTTCACGCAGCGCGCTGAAGATCGCACGCAAGCCAGCCCAATTGCGCGATTTCTTGAAGCCGCGCAGCGGCGCGGAAATCACACGCTCGATATTCGGATTCCAGCGCGGCACGTCGGCGCAATATGAGTCGGCGATCCAGTCGATCTTGACGCCGGGAAAGGCCCGCTGCAGGTCCGCGACCAGCGGCTGGGTGAACACCATGTCGCCGAGAGAGGTCAGCTTGACGATGAGAATACGTTTCATCAGGAACAGTATGGTGGGCAGTGTGCCTGCCTGGTTCGGAAGGTGCGTAGTATGCCTTATGCAGGGGACATGTGTCCGTGCGATGCATGGGCGACATGGCGCCCGCCACACCCATGCCGATCCGTTAGTATCTGCATCAGAAGCTCACGATCGATGACGCCTATCCAACAGGAGACCACCATGTCCGACCCGGCATTCGCCATCAGCCGCTACCCCGTTCCCGCGCTGACCGACCTCCCCGACGACATCCGCGCCCGCATCCTGGAAGTCCAGGAAAAAGCCGGCTTCGTCCCCAACGTCTTCCTGGCGCTTGCGCACCGTCCCGACGAGTTCCGCGCGTTCTTCGCCTACCACGACGCGCTCATGCTCAAGGAGGGCGGCCTGACCAAGGGCGAGCGCGAGATGATCGTGGTGGCGACTTCCGGTGCCAACCAGTGCCTGTACTGCGTGGTGGCGCATGGCGCGATCCTGCGCATCTATGAGAAGAAGCCACTGGTGGCGGACCAGGTGGCGGTGAACTACCTGAAGGCGGATATTCCGCAGCGCCAGCGCGCGATGCTCGACTTCGCGGTGAAGGTGTGCAAGGCGTCGCATGAAGTGGGCGATGCCGACTTTGCTGCGCTGCGCGAGCACGGTTTTTCCGAGGAGGATGCCTGGGATATTGCCGCGATCACGGCGTTCTTCGGCTTGTCGAACCGGATGGCCAACACCGTCAGCATGCGCCCGAACGACGAGTTCTACCTGATGGGCCGGGTGCCGAAAGCGAAGTAATGCCGCAGCGGCTCAGCGCACCTCGGCGCAGGCACCGCTCTTTGGGTCGAACAGCACCGGCCACGCCTGCTCGTAGATGCCGGGCGTGCAGTGCTTCTCGCAGCGGTTATGGGCCAGCGTCACGCGGCGCGGATCCTGCCACACCAGCAGCTTGCACTGGCTGCCGTCGATGGCCTGCAGTTCGATGTGCGGGGTCGCGCGGACCTGGCGGAACTCGGCCAGGTTGAATTCGCAACTGCCGCGCCGCGATACCCATAGCTTCCACTTGAGCGCACGCACCTCGTTGGCCTTGACGTCCATCAGCGCGTCTTCGCGGAAGCCGTCTTCCTCGGTGCGCTTGCAGGCGGCGGCAATGTTGATGGTCTTGTTCGCGATCGGGGTGGCGCGCTCCTTGGGCGCGGCGGCGATTGCTTCGCCCTTCGCCTCGGGCGGCGGTGCGGGGGCGCGCTTGACAATCGGCAATGGCGCGCACGCCACCGACAACAGAAGGGCCAGCAGACAGGTCCCATGGTTCGTGGCGTTCATGCCGGACTCCTTGCTTGCCGACCGGGCCGCGCCCCGCATCGGGGCGGCAAGCCGGGCGCGGCATCCGTGCGGATGCCGCTGACTACCTTGGCTTAGTTATAGCGGATGGCAAACGGAATTGGAGTAGGACCATCACCGAGTCCGTAAGGAGACGGACGCTAGCGGACACGCGCAGGCGCTGCAGCGCAGTTACGTTCGTAAACAGCTTGATACACAGATGCGGAACGCGGCGTGCTAGCCTTTCTCAACCATCGCTCGCCGCCGCCAAAATGAAGCCCCGCGCCCTTGTTGCCCTCATCGTATTGCCCGTGCTCCTTGGCACCCTCTCCGCCGCCGCCCATGCCGATGACGACTGGGACGACGATGATGATCACCGCTACGCGCGCCGGCACAAGGGCGGCGACTACAAGGAAGAGTTCTGGGTCGGCAACTGCAAGATCAAGCGCAAGTGGAAAGACAACGGCGAGTACAAGGAAGAGCGCAAGTGCAAGGACCGGCCGGTCGTGTACCAGCCGCCGCCGGCTGTGTATTACCAGCCCGAACCTGCCTTCGTGGTGAGTCCGCAAGTTGTGATCCGGCCCTAGTCCGGCCAGAATGCAGAAAGGCCCGCCAGTGAGCGGGCCTTTCCATGCCTGCGCCGGCATCTTCACATCAGGATGATGTCGTATTGCTACCATGAATTTCCGGGAGCCGCGCCAGTAAAGCGATTCCGGGTTGTTTCTGCCCGGAATCTCCCCGTAGCTACCCATCTAGCTACCCAAGCGAGCGGCGGCGCTCAAACCGACATCACGCGGTACGGATTCAGCAGGCGCTCATAGGTCGGATTCTTGAAATACTGGCTAATCCCACCTTGCCCGCCGGCTTCCCGGTTCTCGTACAGGTCGCCAATTTGCAGGAGGATCGCGGCACGGACAGGCGCCCACAGCGGATCAATCACGGCAACACCCAAGTAGTCCGCCGCCGCGGCCTCCGCGGCCTCGATCATGAGTTGAATGGCGGCGTCCTCGTCATTGTGGTCAACGCGCAGATGGGCTTTGGCTTCGGCGAGGGCAATCAAGATGTGGCTCCGGTGGTGGTGCAAACTAGGTCGACAAAAGAGCGGTCGGCATTCGGTAGCACCGCCTCGATGTCGTAGATGGTTTCGCCGGACAGCACCCGCATGCCGGCGTCAATGCCGGCCCGTCGTCGGATGCGAATGCTCGTCTTCACGATGGACGTGGGCGCATCAGATTTGATGCTTTCCAGGCCACTCAGGTGCCGAATGGCGGCCCAGGCGTCGTACACCGTCGCCCAGCTCTCGATAGGCCCCCCTAGTTCGTCCTGGCCTTCCTCCCGCCGCTCGATGCGTACTCGATCTCTCAGTGTTCCGGCTTGCATGTCATGTCCTTAAAAAGGATGCCGGCCACGCGCTTGAAAGGACAAGCGCCGCCGGCTGTCGGGGTTTTCTCATGACGTGGCACTCACCGACTAATCCACGTCCGCCTCCATCCGGTTTCCCGGCCCCTGGCGGCAAGGGGTCCTACACAAACGTGAAGCCGGCGTCGTCGTACACGCTTGGCCCGGTGTCGCCCACCTGGGCGGCCACGCCGAAAGCCATCGCCGCTGCGACCATGCCGTCAATCCGGCCAGTAGCGCGGCCCTTGTCCAGCTTGCGGGAGCCTGCCGGGTCTTTCGTCACCACGGCGTTTGCTGCGCACATGGTCAGCACCGGATTCATGCCGTGGGAAACACGCGCGTTCAGCAGCTCGGCCTCCAGTGCGTCGATTGCGGGAGACATGTCCTTGTATCCCTGCCCCCATGGCACCAACGGCAAGTCCACGCCGATGCGGTCCAGCTCCTTCATAAGCAGGTCAATGCGCCAGCGGTCGTAGCCGACCGCTCGCAGGTCCAGATCCTGTACCAGCTCGGCAATGTCGGCGGCCACGTGCTCATAGTCCACCGTCGCGCCTGGCGTGGTGCGCAAGAAGCCTTGTGATTCCCACACGTCATAGGCCACACGATCACGGTGGGCGCGGTCGTGTAGCCCCTGCTTGGGCGTCCAGAAGTACGGAACAACCTGCCACACATCGTCCACCTGCCCAATCAGCACCAGCGCAGTAAGGTCGGTGCGCGCGGAGAGATCCAGGCCGCCATACACGGGGCCATCAAAGGGGACTGGTGACGCCCCGCACGCCTTCCACACGTCAGGGGAGATGAGTGGGCTGTCCGTCGAAACCCGCTGGTTCAGCAGCAGATTGCGCGCCGTGTTCTCCATGCTCGGCATCCGCTGCGCCTGCTTCATCTGCTCGGACAGGTCATCCAGGCTGCGGAACATGCCCAAGGCTGGATTGGCGGCACGCCATGCGGCCTCGTCCATCAGGTCGCAGTCTGCCGGCGCCGCGTAGACATGGGAAATCATGCGCGGGTCTTGGCTGGTCTCGGCATCGTCCAGCCACACGGAAAGCAGATCCGCATCGGTCGCGGCTTGGGTGGAGATGACCAGCAGCAGCGGATCGGCGTGCGCCCCCTGGCTGGTCAGAATTGCGTCCACGAAGTCACTACGCGGCCCGCGCACCTGGCCTACCTCGTCCAGAATCGCGAGCACTGGCGATAGGCCGTGCGCGGTTTTGCCGTCAGCGGCCAGCGCCCGATATTCGGTATTCATGGGCAGGCCCAGCAGCCGCTTGCCCGATGGGATGATGCGCACCAACCGGGACAGCTTCGCCGAGAGCTGGACCATCTTGGCCGCCAGGTTGAACACCAGGGCGGCTTGGTCGCGGCTCATCGCCCCGGACACAATCTGACTGTTCAGCTTTGCCTCCGGCCCCACCAGGTGCGCCAGCAGCAGGCCGGCAATCAGGCCGGTCTTGCCGTTCTTGCGTGCGATCGACAGATAGGCGCGGCGCGTGCCGGCCGGGTTGTCGTAGACCTCCCGAATAAATCGCTTCTGGAAGTCAGCCAGCACCAGCGGCTGGCCGGCGTGCGCACCGTCCGGCGTCACGCAGTACCGCTCGATGAAGGCAATGATCTTCTCGCCGCGGGTCATTTCACCATCCGCAGCGTAGGAATCAGGTCGTCAGCGTCCGGCGCGGCCTGGCGCTCATTCTCCAGCGCCTTGGACGCGTCTTCCGATCTGCCCACCGTCGCCTGGGCGTGTACGTGAAGCATCCGCGACAGCGCCACCGCGCGCCGGCTCAGCGTCTCGATCAGCTTGTGCTTCGGGTTCAGCAGAATGCCGTCCAGCAGATCACCCTCAACGTCAATCTCCGCTTGCAGGCGCTCCACGTCAGCCTGGCAGCGGGCGAGGTTCGCTGCGTGGGTCAGATCCACATCCGTCCACGTGTCGCGGGCGCGGGCACTTACCACGGCGTCCCAGAACGGGCGCGCATTGGCTGGCAGGTGGACGTACGCAGGCGGCTCCAGCGGCCCCAAGGCAGCGGCTTTGGCCGCGGCGACAGCAGCGGCGGCAGAGTCCGAGCGTTTGCGCCGAGGGGTGGATTTCATAATGCGGAATATTTGCGGTTAGCGATTATTCGAGAGGGAACGGTCGGTCTGGGGCGCTCGGTTGCTGGTGATTTTTCGCTCACTTCCCGTGCCACGGATGCGCCGGGTCGAGCGGCATCCCATCCGCCCCGCAGCCCATGCCCACGCGCGCGCCGTGGTCACGCGCAGTCTTGCGGCTGTGGCATGAGTGACACAGCCCAACCAAGTTGTCGCGGTCGTTGTTGCCGGGGTTGCCGTCATGGTGGTCAACGTCAGTAGCAGGCTCCACCAAGCCACGCGCAGAGCAGTCCCGACACAGCGGCTCATCAGCCAGCACAGACGCGCGCAGGCGCTGCCATGCTGCGCCGTTGAGGGGTAGGGTGCGCCGTGGGTCAGCATCGCGCCCGCTCCGCTTAGCCTTGCTGCCCAGGGTCTTGATTCGGGGTTCCAGGGTCTTGATTCTGGGCTGGAGCATTTGCAGCTTGGGTCGCTTGGCGGGCATCATCAATTCCATCAATGGTGGGCAGGTTCTCCAGGCGGCGCGCTTCACTGCGCAGCAGCCAGCCGCTATCAATGCCCTGCTTGTAGAAGGCGGCACGGTTGGAGGCATCGCCACGCAGCAGCCCTTCTACGTTGTGCTCCGCGTAGTAGGTGCGGCGACCGGCTTCGGTCAGCAGTTGCTTGCTGATTGCCTGCTCCCACGCCAGCAGGTGCCGGCGAAGGGTCATGGTCACGAACTGGCGGGCCAGCTCAACGCTGTTGCTGTAGTTGCCATGGCGCAGATCACCGACGATGGTCGGCGGCACGCGGAACAGGCGGCAAACTTCCTCCACGCTGAACTGGCGGGCCGCAATCCATTCGGCATCTTCCAGCGTCATGCTCACGGTCTGATACTCAACGCCCTCTTCCAGCAGGGCAGTCTTGCCGCTATTGGCGCCGCCCGAATATTGGCTGTCCCAGGATGCTTTGAGCGCCGTGCGCTGCTCCGGCTTGAGCTTCTGCGGAAACTTCAGGATTCCCGACAGGCGTGCGCCATTGGAGAACGTCGCCGTCCCGTGCTCGCGTTCGGAGATGGCCAGGCCGACCACCTCTTTTGCCGCGGCGATGGGAGACACGCCCAACAGGTATTCTTCTCCGGCCCGATGGCGAAGGTGGAAAACCTCGTCTTGCAAGTAGCGATGAACAACGCCTTTGCGGTCGGTGTACTCGTAACCGATGGCATTGCCCACGCGCAGCACGCTAACGCGATCGGGATGGAGCGGCCACAGCTCACGCACCTGGCCGTCCCAGCCACGCACGATGCGGGCATAGGCGTTGCCACGCAGCAGCACGCTGGCTTGCATCAGTTCGCGGAACTCCAGGGCGGTTTGCTCCGGGTTCGGGATGTCGTGAAGCACCTTGTACAGCGGGTGATCCTTCGCCTTGTCGCGGTCGTCGTCGCCAGTGCGCTGATACAGGATCAGCGGCAGGCTGGCGGTTGTTTCCGAGATGGCAGCCACGCACGCATAGACGGCGCTCACGCCTTGCGCCGATGCGACATTGACCGGGCCAGTGCGCAGCGCGGCGTAGTTTTCCCAATAGGAATCACCGTTCGCTCGCCTCTCAAATCCCAAGCGGCTCATTACGCGGTGGAACATGCTCATCTGACGCTCTCCAGCCACAGGCGCGCAGCGCGCAATGCCGGATCACCCTGGCCGGCGCGGCAGCGTTTGGCAACGGTCGTATCCGTGTACGCAGGGTCATGCGTCAGCGTGACTTCCACCAGGTCAACTTTCAGCAGCTCGCGCACCAGCTTGCCGCCGCGTTCCTCCCAACGGTCTCCGCCGTCAGCTACGCGGAATCCGAACGAGCAGCCGGCAATGTCGCCGCGCTCGACCAGCACGCCCACGTCACGCCCATAGGACGTGTCAGGCAAGTCCACCTCGAAGGCCAGGCCGGTATCGTCCTCGCGCAAGCGCAGCGTGCCCGCTTGGGTGGTGCCAAGCAGGCTCAGGTCGCTGTGATGGTAGAGCGCCCGGATATTCAAACCCCGGCGCAACGATTCAGCAAAGGCGCCGGGGCGGATCACTTCCACGAATCCGCCCAGGTCAACCGATTCGCTGTTGAACACGGCGGCGTGACCGCCCACCTTGCCGGGTGAGACGGCCCGCAGGCCACCGTGAGAGCGGATTTCGATTTCCATTACAGCGCCACGTCCTCGGCCACAACGAAGGCTTCAGGATGGCGCACAGCAATGTCCACGGTGGACATGGCGCGCACCAGCACATTGCCCTTGCTGTAGGCGGTTTCCGCGAACGGATTGACCAGCAGGTCGATTTCGCTCCAGATGCCCAGCATCACTTGCGACCAGTCGCCCAGGATCACGCGGCCGGTGTTCGGCGTGCCGGTCTTCTCCGGGGTCTGGTTGGTCGAGTACAGCGGCAGGTCTGCCATGCGGCCACCTTCGAGCAGGTAGCCCGGAATGCCGGCAGCCTTCAGTGTGGATGCAAGCTTGGTCTTCACCTTGGGCGAGGTCAGCCAGTTCGCTGCGGTGGCGTTCGCCAGCTCGATCTTTTCCAGCATCTCCAGCACGTTGTCCCAGCTCAGCGTGGCGAGGTTGGCCGTTTGAATGCCGGTGGTGGACAGCACGCCCTTGGGCTGGTTGCTGCCGCCGCCCAGGATCAGCGCGGAGTCGATGGCTTGCGCCAGCATGGCCGACAGGTCGGAGCGCACCAGTTGCTCGATGTCGGGGGAGGACTGTTGCAGGAGCTGGCGGCTCATCTCAGTCATGCCGCCCGCATGCTTGGGCGACATGCTCACGCTGTCGAAGGTCATATCGGACGGCGTGAGCGCGGCATTCTCCGCAACCCAGCCCACCGTGGTCCCGGTGCCATGCTTCGGAATCGACAGGTTGCCGCTCAGGCCCGACAGCACGCGCACACCCAGGCGGCGGGCCAGCAGCGCATTGCGGAACGGCTCGATGTACTGGTCGGCGCGGTGATCGGTCGGGACAATCTCCGGTGCGCCGGTGGTGGTGCTCACGCGCTGCTCCAGGGCGCGCATGGGCACGAACACGCCTTGTGCCTTGCGGCCAGTGCGGCGTTCCGTCTCGGCGTGGTATTCGGCAGCAGCGCCGGTCAGGGAGTGGCCGTCCATACGGGCGCGCAGCACTTCCACCAGGCTAACGCGACGCTCCACGTCCGCGAGGTTCTCGCCGCCGCCGTTCACGCGCTGGCCGGTCGTGCGGCGCTCCAGATCCTCGATGTACTGGGCGCGCTGCTCTTCGGCCTCCAGTTCGGTGATCTCGCCCTTGATGGAGTCGAACTTGATTTGCTCTTCGGCGGTCAGGCTGCGCTTCTCGGCCTCGACCTTGGCGAGCAGGGCGCGCATTTCCGTTACCTTGGCCGCCTTGGCTTCGCGGATTTCGTGGAGTCGTTTCATTGGGGTCATTCCTCACGTGGTGAATGACCTACCCATATACGCGCCTCCAAACCCGATTTGTAGAGGGTTTTTTTTGTTAAAACGTAGCGAGACAACCGGGGATTTGATTATTTTGTAACAGTTGTCAGGACGCAACGAAATCGGGATTCCGGTGTAGGCGGCGGTGACGCTAGGTGACGGAGCGCAACGCCTGATACCCACGTACCGGATTCGCCGGCGCATCTCCTACGCCGGCGCACCGCGTGCGTCGGTTCAGAGGTCTGTCCCTCTGGACGCGGGGAACTTGTCCCTGGGGACAGCGCCGGGACAGCCCCCCATAGACCATGCTTGGAGCATTGCTTGGAGCAAGGCCCTGGCACTGCTTGCCTTGCGCTGGAAAGGGTGCCGTTTTCGGAACTGTTCCGTTTTTCACCCTTTCCCGTTGGCCCAAAGGGTGCAATCCGAAGCATAAAGGGCGCAGTTTTTGCGCCCTTTCCGAAGTTATCCACAGAGGCACTGAACGTCCTTCAGTGCCTGTCGTCAGGTTCAGTGCCTTTTTTCGGGGTCGCTCGCAAAACCCACATGAAAAAGGCCCGCCGAAGCGAGCCTTGAGGGGTCGGCGGTGAATCTCCGACTTTGCTTGTGGCATACATGGCGGCCGTCCGGAACTACCAAGCATCCTTACGCCTATGGTGCGCATCACCACTGCGCTTCCTGATCCCTCTCGCCCATTGTATGCGAGAAGGGCACGATGTGAGAGTTCCCCAAACCCGGCGCAGCTTTGAGGGCCACGCCGGGGGTAGATACTAGATAGTTAGGTGCCGGCATGTATCAATTACAGGGGTGCCGTGCTGGTGGACCCTTTCCTCTGCCATGCCATTTCCCGCAAACCCTTTACCAGCTTGGCTTTCCGGGTTCCCCCGGTAGGTATAGGTCTAGGTATAGGTTTAGGTAAAGGTAAAGGCAAAGGCAAAGGTCGCTATTCCTTGAAGCCGTTGATGGAGTCGAGGACCGAGTAGTGCGCGTCACCAAGCTCCTTCTGGCGCTTGTCCTTCGTGACGGTGCGAGTGCGGCCCAGCACTACCTTCCCGGCGAAATTGCTCATGGAGATGCGGTCATTGCGCCCAGGCCGCCCAAACAGGCGGATATAGTCCCGGATGAAGTCTGAGTGCTTTGCCGGCGCGAAGCGCCCATTGCGGCCTGGCTTGCCGATCAGCTTGACGTTGTAGTACTTGCAGACCTCTTCCTCGAAGTGCTCACCAGGCTCCAGGATCTTGAACCGCAGCACCAGCTTCTCGCTGCGCCCGAACATGAGCGCGGTTGAGTAGCCGAGAAAGGACAGCTCCCACTCTTGGTCAGGGACGATGGTCGGCAGATCCACCGACACCTCTGGCGGCATCACTGCGCGCAGCTGCGCGACGTTGCTCATGGTCATGCCCCCAGGAAGCGCCAGAAGGCGGTAGCAGCGCGACGCAGGGCCGCGCGGCGGCGGTTGTAGTACCGGCTTGCAACGAAGCCGCCCAGGGCGCTGTGACGAACGTGAGGGCCGATCATTGCTCATCCTCCGCCGTTTCCTCAACCTCTACACGTTGGGCTTGCCAGAGAGCCATTTCCCTCTTGCCATCGCGGACCGCGTTTCCAAAGATCGCGCCGTCATCGTGGATGCTGAACTGCAGGCCGCCCTTTGCGGCGGTTAGGATGATCTTTTCCAGCTCGGACATGAAGCCGACCATCAGCGCACGGCGCGCAACTTCATCGCTCGTTTCCTGCCCGAGGTATTCCCATCCGCTAATTTGGTGCGATGTGAAGTTGAGCGAGTGGTGCCCGCCTTCCTCAAGGATCCGGCGAACGGCGATGACAGCCAGGCCGGCTCCTAGCTTGCAGCCGTTGGCGTAAATCGCGGTGCTGTCGTCAGCGCCTCGCTTGGCTTGGCGCACAGCCTCTCGCGCGTAGACGCCAATGGTGGCCATACGGCGGGATGTTTCGAGGGATTGCGTTTGCTCGGGGCGAGCGAGGGAATTAGGCATTGCGGCCTCCCAATTGAGCGGTTTCGATTCCCGCTCCCCGACGCCAATCGGGGTGGGCGGGCGCAAGGCAAGGTTGGCGTACCGGCAATTGGGCACCGGCGAGCCCGAAGGCTCCCCTGCCAAGGCCCGCCCATAGTGGTGGCGCGCAAAGGCACTGACGAAAAAATACCGCCTGGCGGCGGTTTTCCGCCCAATTGTTCGGGACGCCAATCCCGTCAGCCGTTGTTTCGACTGAGCCTTGAGGATAGCACAGTCGCGCTGGCTTACAAGCCCCCATCATGCGGCACCTCCGGCGTAGCGATAGCGCAGCACGCGGGCGGCCTTGCCGAAGCGGGTCGGCACCGTCTCCCACTGGCCGGTGATGGGGTAGCCATCGGCGCGCAGCACGGCAATGGTGCTGTTCAGCGCATGGTCGCCGTGGCGCTCCGCATCAAAGCGGTTCAGGCTGATGCCGGCGCGTAGCAAACCCAGGATGCGATTGCGCTTGGTGGTGCTATGATTCGAGTGAGCTTGATCGCCGCCTTCATGGGCGGCTTTTTTTTCGTCCATGGCCCGTCCCCTTAGGCTTGGGCGCGGCGCTCGCGCCAGGCGGCCAGGTCGGCTTCGCGGAACACAGTCACGCGAGCGGAGAGGCGCAGGGGCGTCGGTGCGTTGGGGTCTTGCGAGCACCAGCGCCAGAGCGTGCTGACGCCGATGCCGAGGAATTCCGCTGCTTGACGGGGGCGAAGGGAACGGCTTTGAGTGGCTTCCACGATGACTCCTAGAAAGGGCCGCGAGACGCTGTTTAGTCTCGCCGTGGACGCATATTCACAAATTGCCGTCGAATTGGAAAAACCGTTTTTCCGGGTAAGCTCGCTTATCGGGAAACCGCTATTTCCCGATAAGCGTGTTTATTGGGAAATGGGGTCGTCGGCGGACATCGGATCAAAAGCGCCGCGACCATCACGGTAAATCTCCAGCGCCTCGGAAAGTCTCTCCTGTCGGCGTTCAGCATGGCGTGCGGTGAATTTTTGCCAGTCTTCGTTGGGAGCCCAATCCTCGGGGTACTCGCCGCAGAGCATCTTTCCGAGGTCCGCCGACAAGGCTACATTCACGATCTTCCGAATGCCGCTCTCGGACATGTCGTATCGGGTCACCAATGCGCTCATGGCGTCGCGGCGAACCTTCTCCATCTTCTGTTTGATCTCGATCGGCTCAATGCCAATTTCGTCGGCAATCTCATCGGTGAAGGACAGCACGATCTCGCTATTGCGATAAACCTTTCCCAGGCCGCTCTTTAGCTGCTTACGAGCGGCCCAACTCAGAGTGGCATTCGACTTCCCGCGCCTGCTGCCTCGCTTCGTCTCCCCGGTGAAAACCTTGGAGATCCAGTAGCGGGCCGGGGCCGGCATCGACTCGTCACTTCGGAGCAAAGCGACGAGGTCATCCACTTCCCCCTCCATTTCGTAGACAAGGAGCGCCTCGGCCCAAGGGAGAAGTTCTTCGGTCAATTTGGTGTGGTCCATGCTCATGCTGCTCCCTTGTGTAGTGGGGTGACATTCCAACGCCTGCCGGCCTGGCAGTTCACCAGGAACGAGGCCCAAAGCTCTAGCGCAGCGCGCCGCTCGGGGTAATAGCTGTGAACATCGTAGACGCCTTCCACGCCGGCCAGCTTGTGGTTCAGGCACATTTCCGAGATGTCGCGCGGCACGCCCAGGGCACGCATGTGCGACTTCATGGTGCTGCGCAGGTCGTGCGGCGTGAAGCGGCGCACTTCGGGAGTGTGCGTCTCCAGCCAGAAATCGATTGCCTCCCGGATGCAATCCTTGCTGATGTGATTGTCGCCGCCGCCCGCCTTCACGCGGCGCTCGGCGCGCGCCGGCAGCACGTACGCAGAGCCATTCGCCAGCACGTACAGCTCGCGGAACCAGTCCACCACCACGGGCGCCAGCGGAATGTCCATCTCGGGGCCGGTCTTGCTCTTGGGGATGCGCCAGTTGGCGCCGGTCAGGTCCACATCGTGCCAGCAGGCCGTGTAAAGCTCGGAGATGCGCACGCCGGTCGCGGCCAGGACGCGCACCGCAAGCAGGTTCTCTTTGCTCATCTCGGCATTGAGCACAATTTGCAGCTCGACCTCGCTGAGCATCAGCCGCTTGCGCACCTCGGGGCGCGGCCCCAGCAGCGCGGATAGCTCGACGCCCAGGCAGGGATTGACGTTGATGATCTTCTTGCCAGCAGCGTGGCGGAATATGGCCTTCTGGACGATCAGCAGGGTATTGGCCTCGACCCATCCCAGCTTGTGCCGCTCGATCATTGCCACCACGTCAGCCGCTTCCACGTCGCGCACCAGCAGCGTGCCCATGCCGGCCTCGACGCGCTTTAGGTTGCGCTCGTAGCCGCGGCGGGTGTTTTCGGCCAGGCCGGGCAGCACCAGGTCACGGTAGTCCTTTGCCAGCTCGCGCACGGTCCAATCCCGGCGCGCCTTGACCTTCCGCCGCTCGGTGGCGGGGTTCACCCCCTGCTGTACCTCCAGGCGGCGCTTGGCGGCCTCTTTACGGGCCGCAGTGAGGCTCAGCTCAGGGTAGCGCCCCAGGGTCAACTCATGGCGCCGGCCAGCATGGCGGAAGCGCAGCACCCACGCCGCCAGGCCATTTGGCGAGAGCGTGAACGTTAGGCCGTCGCCGTCCGCCTTCGCCAGCGGCGCCCCGGCGCGCATCCACTTGCGCAACTGGACATCGCTGAGAATGTGAATTTTTCTTGGCATCGGAGGCTCATTACTCCTGTCTGTAGCTACCCACCTAGCTACCCATGTAGCTACCCATTCTAGACGGGATTGTGTGAGACGCTAGGATACCAAAAAAGACTAAAGCCTTGAATTACAAGGCTTTATTGGGTGATGGGTGAGACGTTCCGAGACCGCTAGAGAGTCACATTAGGATGATGTCGTACTGTTCCTGGTGGAACGTCGATTCCACCTGCAGCGAAATCGGCTTGCCGATGAAGTCGCCAAGCATCGCCAGATGCTGGCTTTCTTCTTCCAGGAACAGGTCGATCACTTCCTGCGAGGCCAGGATGCGGAATTCGCGCGGGTTGAACTGGCGCGATTCGCGCATGATCTCGCGCAGGATGTCGTAGCAGGCCGTACGCGGCGTCTTGACCTGGCCCTTGCCGTGGCAGACCGGGCATTGCTCGCACAGCACATGCGCCAGCGACTCGCGCGTGCGCTTGCGCGTCATCTCGACCAGGCCCAGTTGCGAGAAGCTGTTGACCGTGATGCGGGTGCGGTCGCGTGCGAGCGCTCGCTTCAGCTCGGACAGCACCGCGTCGCGGTGCTCGGCGTTCTCCATATCGATGAAGTCGATGATGATGATGCCGCCGAGGTTGCGCAGGCGCAACTGCCGCGCGATGGTGTGGGCCGCCTCCAGGTTGGTCTTGAAGATGGTGTCGTCGAAGTTGCGCGCGCCCACGTAGCCGCCGGTGTTGACGTCGATGGTCGTCATCGCCTCGGTCTGGTCGATCATCAGGTAGCCGCCCGACTTCAGGTCCACCCGGCGCGACAGCGCCTTCTCGATCTCGGCGTCGATATTGAACAGGTCGAAGATCGGGCGCTCGCCGGTGTAGTGCGACAGCCGCGGCAGCACCGCCGGGGTGTATTCCTTGGCGAACTCCAGCAGCATCTGGTAGTTCTCGCGCGAGTCGATCTGGATCACGCCGGTGGCGTCGTTGATAAAGTCGCGCAGCACGCGCTGGGCCAGGTTCAGGTCCTGGTAAAGCAGGTTGGGTGCGGGCAGGGTGGTGGCGTTCTGGCGGATCGCGCCCCAGATCTTGCGCAGGTAGGCGATATCGTTGCCGAGTTCTTCGTCGGTCGCTTCCTCGGCGATGGTGCGCACGATAAAGCCGCCGCGCTCGTCGTCGGGCACCAGGCCCTGCACGCGGCTGCGCAGCGCCTCGCGGTCCACTTCGCCCTCGATGCGCTGCGAGATGCCGATATGCGGGTCCTGCGGCAGGTACACCAGGGTGCGCCCGGCGATGCTCACCTGGGTGGACAGCCGCGCGCCCTTGGTGCCGATCGGGTCCTTGATCACCTGCACCATCAGCGCCTGGCCTTCGAACAGGGTCTTCTCGATGGCCAGCTGCGGGGTGGAATTGTTGCGGTCAGCGTCGCGCGGATGCCAGATGTCGGCCACGTGCAGGAAGGCGGCCCGCTCCAGGCCGATGTCGATAAAGGCCGATTGCATGCCGGGCAGCACGCGCACCACCTTGCCCAGGTAGATATTGCCGACCAGCCCGCGCGTGAGCGTGCGTTCGACATGCAGTTCCTGCACGGCGGCCTGCTGCACGATGGCGACGCGGGTCTCTTGGGGCGTGATGTTGACGAGGATGTCTTCAGTCATAGCGGGTGAAACGCGTCGCCGGTGGCCCGGCTGTATAGGGTGGCCCGGCGCGGGGGCCGGGTCTTGTCTGGGCACGGAGGGCGCTGCTCAGAACTGCAGGCGGGCCTGGCGAAGTAACGCCGCCGTCTCAAACAAGGGCAAGCCCATGATACCTGAATAGCTGCCACTGATCCGCTCGACGAACTCGGCCGCCCGGCCCTGGATGCCGTAGGCACCGGCCTTGCCGAGCGGCTCGCCGCTGGCGACGTAGCGTTCGATCTCGGCGGGCTGCATCGGGCGGAAGGTGACTTCTGAGATCGACAGCGCATGCCGCATGCCCGTGGTCGACACGATCGTCACAGCGGTCAGGACGCGGTGGGTGCTGCCCGAGAGCGCGCCCAGCATGGCCGCGGCATCGGCGCCGTCGGCGGGTTTGCCCAGGATGCGGCCGCCCAGGCAGACCGTGGTGTCGGAGGTCAGCACCGGCGCATCGGGCAGCGCGCGGCGTTCGCGACGGCGCAGCGCAGCTTCGGCCTTCAGCGCGCAGACGCGCTGGACGTAGTCGTCGGGGGTCTCGCCGGGCTGGACGGCCTCGAGCGCTTCGGCATCCTCGTCGTCATCGGCCAGCAGCAGTTCGTAGCGCACGCCGAGCTGGGTCAGCAGCTCGCGGCGGCGCGGGCTCTGCGAGGCGAGGTAAAGATAGTCGTGCAGGGTGTCGGGCATCGCGGCGGAGGGGCCTTCCGGCGACAGCCGGGATCAGGCCCGATGATAGGGGTGGTTCTGTGTGACGGACCAGGCGCGGTACAGCTGCTCGGCCAGCAGCACGCGCACCATGCCGTGCGGCAGGGTCAGGCTGGACAGCCGGATCAGGGTGCTGGCGCGGGCTTTCAGGGCGGGGTCGAGCCCGTCGGCGCCGCCGATCAGGAAGGCCACGTCGCCGCCCTCGCGCTGCCAGTCGGTCAGCTGCGCGGCCAGTTGCACGGTGGTGAAGTCGCGTCCGCGCTCATCCAGCGCGACGATGCGGCATTGCTTCGACAGCGAGCCCAGCACCGCCTCGATGCGCGCGGCTTCGCGCTGCATCACGGTGGCGGCGTTGTTGCTGGACGAGCGGGTTTCGGGCTTGACCTCGCGCAGTTCGATGCGCAGCTCGGGCGGCATGCGCTTGGCGTACTCGCTGAAGCCGGTTTCGATCCAGCCGGGCATCTTGTGGCCGACGGCCACGATCACCAGTTGCATGGGGCAGGGGATGGGTCATGCTGCGCGGCCGCCGGGCGGCCGCGCGCCGGGACTCAGGCCGAGCGGGTGGTGCGCTTGCGCGCGGCCGGCTTGGCTGCTGCGCTCTTGCTGGCAGCGGTCTTGCTCGGGGCCTTCTTGGCCGCGGTCTTGGTTGCAGTCTTGCGCGCGGTGGTGCCGGCAGCGGTCTTGCGCGGCGCCGCGGCGCGGGTGCCGGCGGTCTTGGTCGCTGCCGTCTTGGTGGCGGTCTTGCGGGCCGGCTTGCGGATGGTGGCGATGGCGTCCGCGTCGGTGTCCTCATGGCCCATCGGCGGCGACGGCTCCTTCATGCCTTCGGGCAGGCGGGCCAGCGCGGGGCGCAGGTTGCTGGCGCGGCGCACGGTGCGCACCGGGGCCTCGTCCTCGTCCTCGTCCATCGGCTCGCTGGCCTTGGCCAGGCCGCGGCCGCCGGCGGCCAGCTTCATGCGCACCGGCTTGTCGCCCCAGATCTCTTCCAGGTTGTAGTACAGGCGCAACTGCGGCTGCAGGATGTGGACCACGGCGTCGCCGCAGTCGACCAGCACCCATTCGCCGGTTTCCAGGCCCTCGACCGCCACGATATGGCCGCCGGCTCCCTTCACCGTATCCCGCACCGACGCTGCCAGCGCCTTGGTCTGGCGGTTGGATGTCCCGCTGGCAATCACCACCCGGTCGAACAGTTCAGTCAGGTGGCTGGTGTCGTACACCTTGATGTCCTGCGCTTTGACATCCTCGAGGCCGTCGACGATGGCGCGTTGCAGTTTACGAATATCCATGGTGTCTTCTTGTTCAGCTGAGATCGGTTGGGGGTGGGCGCCGGGACTGGTGCAACCCCGGTCATGCCCTGGCCGGGGCGTCGCGGTACAGCCCGTGGTTGGCAATGTAGTGTGCCACGCCGGGCGGCAGTTGGTCATCTGCCGGCTGGCCGGCTGCCAGCCGCTGGCGCAGGTGGGTGGAAGACAGGTCGACGGCGAGCGTCTGGTCGATCCACATCCGGCCGGAGGGCGTGCATTGTATCAGGTGCGTGTCAGCCTGGCGTTCGGCCAGTGCCGCCAGCACCGGACCCTCCAGTGCCGCCAGCTCAAAGCGCGGCCGCGTGGCGGTGCACAGATGCACGTGTTCGAACAGTGCCTGCCAGCCGTGCCAGGTGTGCAGGCGCAGCAGCTGGTCGGCGCCCATCAGCCAGCACAGCGAGGCTTCGGGGCCGTATTCGGCGCGCAGCTGGCGTACCGTGTCGATGGTGTAGCTGGGGCCGGCGCGGTCCACTTCCATGCGGCTCACGCGGACTCTGGCGCCGCTGTCGCCAAGCGCCGCGGCGGCCAGTTCGGTCATGGCCAGGCGGTCGGCGGCAGGGGTCACGTCGTCGCCTTTTTGCCACGACTGGCCGGTGGGTATCCACACCAGCTCATCCAGCCCAAGGTGTTCGATGCACAGCCGCGCCAGTGCCAGGTGGCCGACGTGGGGAGGATCAAATGTGCCGCCCAGGATACCCAGGCGATAGGGGCGGGCGGACGGTTGCGGCGGTTCTCCCGCGTCGGCGGCGGGCTTGCGGTGTTGCGCTGGATTGGCCATAGGTCAGGCGTCAGGCCCAGTCGCGCGCTGGCAGGAAATCGGTGTACAGCGCCGCTTCGGGGCTGTCCGGTTCCGGTTGCCAGTCATAGCGCCAGGTCACCAGCGGCGGCATCGACATCAGGATGGATTCGGCGCGTCCGCCCGACTGCAGGCCGAACAGCGTGCCGCGGTCGAACACGAGGTTGAATTCGACGTAGCGCCCGCGCCGGTAGGCCTGGAAGCCGCGCTCGCGCTCGCCGTAGGGCGTGTCCTTGCGCGCCTGCAGGATCGGCAGGTAGGCGTCCAGGAAGGCGTCGCCGACCGACTGCATCATGGCGAAGCTGCGCTCGAAGCCCAGCGCGGAGAAGTCATCGAAGAAGATCCCGCCCACGCCGCGCGCCTCGTTGCGGTGGCGCAGGAAGAAATACTCGTCGCACCACTGCTTGAAGCGCGGGTACAGGTCGTCGCCGTAGGGCGCCAGCGCCTGCTGGCAGGTGCGGTGGAAGTGCGCGCAGTCGCCGGCGTCGCCGTAGTAGGGCGTCAGGTCCATGCCGCCGCCGAACCACCATACCGGCTCGGCCCCCGGCTTGAGCGCCAGGAAGCAGCGCACGTTCATATGGACCGTGGGCACATAGGGATTGCGCGGGTGGAACACCAGCGACACGCCCATGGCCTCGAAGCTGCGCCCGGCCAGCTCCGGCCGGTTGGCGGTGGCCGACGGCGGCAGGGTGTCGCCGCTCACGTGCGAGAAGCCCACGCCGGCGCGCTCCATCACCGCGCCGCCTTCCAGGATGCGGGTGCGGCCGCTGCCGCGCAGGCGTTCGGTGGGCGGTTTCTCCCAGGCGTCGGTCAGGAACGGCTGGCCGTCGATGGCACCGATGGCATCGGTGATGCGGTCTTGCAGACCGAGCAGATAGGCACGGACTGCCTGGGAATCGATCATGGTTGGCGGAAAGCGGATGGACCGGGCTGAGGGCAGCCCGGCAGCCTTGGCGGCTGCCGGGCGCGTCACAGCGTTGTCACGATTGTACCGGCTGAGGCGGCCGGCGGGTCGCGCAGGTCCAAAGCTGGCCGGCAAGGCGGATCAGCCATGCCGGCCGGAACGGCGTTTGCCGGGAAGGATCAGCGCTTGATGGCGCGGTAGCCGATGTCGGTCCGGTACTGCATGCCGTCGAAGCGGATCTGCTCGACCGCGGCATAGGCGGCGCGCTGCGCTGCCTTGACGGTGTCGGCCAGGCCCACCACGCACAGCACGCGCCCGCCCGAGGTCAGCAGGGTGCCGTCCTTGAGGGTGGTGCCGGCGTGGAAGGTCACGCTGTCGTCGGTCTCGGCCGGGATGCCGGTGATGGCATCGCCCTTGCGCGGGCTGTCGGGATAGCCGTAGGCCGCCATCACCACGCCCAGCGCGGTGCGGCGGTCCCAGTCCAGCTCGATGCTGTCGAGCTTGCCGTTGACGGCGTGCTCCATCACATCGACCAGGTCGGTCTTCAGGCGCGCCAGGATCGGCTGGGTTTCGGGGTCGCCCATGCGGCAGTTGAATTCCAGCGTCTTCAGGTTGCCGTCCTTGTCGATCATCAGGCCGGCGTACAGGAAGCCCGTGTACGGGATGCCGTCCTTTTCCATGCCGCGCACGGTCGGCAGGATGATCTCGCGCAGCGCGCGCGCATGCAGCGCGGGCGTGACTACCGGGGCGGGGGAATACGCGCCCATGCCGCCGGTGTTGGGGCCGGCGTCGGCATCCAGCAGGCGCTTGTGGTCCTGGCTGGTGGCCAGCGCCAGCACGTTCTTGCCGTCGACCAGCACGATAAAGCTGGCTTCCTCGCCGTCCAGGAACTCTTCGATCACCACGCGCGCGCCGGCGTCGCCGAGCTTGTTGTCGGCCAGCATCATGTCGACCGCGGTATGCGCTTCTTCCAGCGACATCGCCACCACCACGCCCTTGCCCGCGGCCAGGCCGTCGGCCTTGATCACGATCGGAGCGCCCTGGGCGTCGATGTAGGCGTGCGCCTGGGTGGCGTCGGAGAAGGTCTGGTAAGCGGCGGTCGGGATGCCGTGGCGCTCCATGAACGCCTTGGCGAAGTCCTTGGACGATTCCAGCTGCGCGGCAGCCTGGGTCGGCCCGAAGATGCGCAGGCCCTTGGCGCGGAAGATATCGACAATGCCGGCGGCCAGCGGGGCCTCGGGGCCAACCACGGTGAAGGCCACGCCCTCGCGCTCGGCAAAGGCGGCGATGACCTCGGGGTCGGTCAGCGGAACATTCTGCAGGCGCTTGTCGAGCGCGGTCCCGCCGTTGCCCGGCGCCACGTACACCACCTGCACCTTGGGGGACTGGGCCAATTTCCAGGCCAGCGCGTGTTCACGTCCACCCGAGCCGACAACCAATACTTTCATGATCACTGCCAGAAAAGAAACACATACTAAAAGGCGGCGGCCTGGGCTGTGTCCGGGGCGCCGCCGATGGGGGCTTGTTGCAGCTTAGTCTTCGATCACCGCGTTGGTGAAGACTTCCTGCACGTCGTCCAGGTTTTCCAGGGCGTCGAGCAGTTTCTGCATCTTGGCCGCGTCGTCGCCGGCAAAGCTGACTTCGTTCTGCGGCTTCATCACCACGTCGGCCACCTCCGCCTTGAAGCCGGCGGCTTCCAGTGCGGCCTTGACCGCCGAGAAATCGTTGGGCGGGCAGGTGACTTCGATCGAACCGTCGTCGTTGGTGACGACGTCGTCGGCGCCGGCTTCGAGCGCGGCTTCCATCAGCTTGTCTTCCGGCGTGCCGGGGGCATACAGGAACTGGCCGCAGTGGGTGAACATGAACGCCACCGAACCTTCGGTGCCCATGTTGCCGCCGTGCTTGGAGAACGCATGGCGCACTTCGGCCACGGTGCGGGTGCGGTTGTCGGTCAGGCAGTCGACGATGATGGCCGCGCCGGCCAGGCCGTAGCCTTCGTAGCGGATTTCTTCGTAGTTGGCGCCTTCCATGCCGCCCACGCCGCGCTGGATCGCGCGCTGGATGTTGTCCTTGGGCATGTTCGCGTCCATGGCCTTGTCGATCGACAGGCGCAGGCGCGGGTTGGAGTCGACATCGCCGCCGCCGAGCTTGGCGGCAACGGTGATTTCCTTGATCAGGCGGGTCCAGATCTTGCCGCGCTTGGCGTCAGCGGCGGCCTTCTTGTGTTTGATATTGGCCCATTTCGAGTGACCGGCCATGATTCTCTCCGAAGCGGAATGCGGTGATCTGCGGTGATGTTGTGCGGGGTTGCCATGCGCGCCGTGGCCGGGGTGGCAAAGCCCTCGGACAGCGCGCGCCAGGTGACGGATATGCCTGGCGGCTGGCTATAATCAGCCCAGGATTTTATCACGCGGGCCTGCCCGCGCCGCTGCCGTGGCGAGTCCCGCGGTGCCAGACCTCAAAACCCCAGGGAACATCATGGCCGACCCCATCCTCATCGCCAAGAACGCCGAACATGAACTGATGCTGCTGCCGCAGATGGGCAACCGGCACGGGCTGATCACCGGCGCCACCGGCACCGGCAAGACCGTCACGCTGCAGACCCTGGCGCAGGGCTTCTCGCGACTGGGCGTGCCGGTCTTCATGGCGGACGTCAAAGGTGACTTGACCGGCATTTCGCAGGCTGGCCAGCCGTCCGACAAGCTCAAGCAGCGCCTGGCCGACCTGAACCTGCCGGAGCCGACATGGGGCGCGTGCCCGACCACGCTGTGGGACGTGTTCGGCGAGAAGGGCCACCCGGTGCGCGCCACGGTCTCGCACATGGGCCCGCTGCTGCTGTCGCGCATGCTGGAGTTGAACGACACCCAGCAGGGGGTGCTGAACCTGGTGTTCCGCATTGCCGACGCCAATGGCCTGCTGCTGCTCGATGCCAAGGACCTGCGCGCCATGCTGCAGTACGTCGGCGACAACGCCGGCCAGTTCACCACCGAGTACGGCAATATCTCGGCCGCCTCGATCGGCGCCATCCAGCGCGGGCTGATCGCGCTGGAATCGCAGGGTGGGGATGTCTTCTTCGGTGAGCCGATGCTGAACCTGGAAGACTTCATCCAGACCGAGAAGGGCCAGGGCGTGGTCAATATCCTGGCCGCCGACAAGCTGATGAACGCGCCGCGGCTGTACGCGACCTTCTTGCTGTGGATGCTGTCCGAGCTGTTCGAGAAGCTGCCCGAGGCCGGCGACCTGGACAAGCCCAAGCTGGTGTTCTTCTTCGACGAGGCCCACCTGCTGTTCAACGATGCGCCCAAGGCGCTGCTCGACAAGATCGAGCAGGTGGTGCGGCTGGTGCGTTCCAAGGGCGTGGGCGTGTACTTCGTCACGCAGAACCCGATCGACATCCCCGACACCGTGCTGGGCCAACTGGGCAACCGCGTGCAGCATGCGCTGCGCGCCTTTACCCCGCGTGACCAGAAGGCGGTCAAGGTGGCGGCCACCACCATGCGCGCCAACCCCAAGCTGGACCTGGAAACCGCGATCGGCGAACTGGGCGTGGGCGAGGCCCTGGTGTCGTTCCTGGATGCCAAGGGCACGCCCTGCGTGACCGAGCGCGCCTGGGTGCTGGCACCGGGCAGCCGCATCGGCCCGGCGACGGAGGAAGAGCGCAAGCAGCTGATCGCCGGTTCGCTGGTGGCGGGCACCTACGAGAAGACCGTGGACCGCGAATCCGCCTATGAAAAGCTGCGCGGCAGCGTGGCGACGGTCGGCAATGGCAACGGCAAGGGCGCCGGAGGCGCGCCGGCGGGGCAGCCAGCGGGCGAGCAGGACAGCGGCTGGCTCGGCACGGCCGGCGACATCTTCGGCACGCTGACCAAGGGCACCGGCAAGACCGGCCGCGGCGATTCGATCCTGGAGTCGATGGCCAAGTCGGCCGCGCGCACGGTGGGCTCGCAGGTCGGGCGCGAGCTGATCCGCGGCGTGCTGGGGAGCCTGCTGGGCAAGAAGAAGTAAAGACCCGGACTGACGCAATGACGGAAAGGGCCGCACGATGCGGCCCTTTCCCTTAGCGACGCTGCGCTTGTTGCTGCGCCTTGGCCGCTGCCGCATCCTCGCGCATCTTGCGCGCGAACATCCGCGCAAAGAACCACCCCATGCCGATGATGAAGACGATCACGCCCAGGCTCATCAGGCCGGTGCTGGTACTGAACAGGATCTTGAAGGCTTCCATGCTTGGCTCCCTTTGCTTTGGCGATGGCCGCCGGCGAGGTCTCGCCGGCGCCTGCCGCCAGTGTAGGGAGCCCTGTGGCGCGGACTATTGAGGCCGGTCAAGCGCAAGCCAGCCCGCCGCGCGCCACTCAGTTCTTGGTGCCGAACAGGCGGTCGCCCGCATCGCCCAGGCCCGGCACGATGTAGGCGTGCTCGTCGAGATGGCTGTCGAGCGAGGCCACGAACAGCTGCACGTTCGGATGCGCCTTCTGGAACACTTCCACGCCCTCGGGCGCCGCCACCAGCGCAACGAAGGTGATGGCCTCGTCCTTCACGCCGCGCCGCTTGAGCACATCCACGGCATGCGCAGCCGAATAGCCCGTGGCGACCATCGGGTCGCACAGGATGAAGCTGCGGTCCTCCACGTCGGGCAGCCGCACCAGGTATTCCACCGGGCGGTGCTGCTCGTCGCGGTACACGCCGATATGGCCGATGCGCGCCGACGGGATCAGCTCGACCAGGCCGTCGCTCATGCCCACGCCCGCGCGCAGCACTGGCACGATGGTCAGCTTCTTGCCGGCGATCACCGGCGCGTCCAGCTCCACCAGCGGCGTCTCGATGCGGCGCGTGGTCAGCGGCAGGTTGCGGGTGATCTCATAGCCCATCAGCAGCGTGATCTCGCGCAGCAGTTCGCGGAAGGTGCGCGTCGACGTTTCCTTGTCGCGCATGTGCGAGAGCTTGTGCTGGATCAGCGGGTGGTCGAGGATGAACAGGTTGGGAAAGCGCGGGTCTTGTTTCATGGCTGGCGGCGAGGGCTCGGCGGGATAGGGGCAAGCAGGTGAAGCGGGCGGCGAGATCGGGTCGACCAGCGCGCCGCGCCGTTGCAGCCGGATTGTAATGGAAGCGGGCCGCCCTGCCCGTGGCTTCGCTTCCGGGACCCGCCCACGCCAGCGCCGCCGGCGGGCTCCCTGAACCGCCGGGAGCGTCCGGCGGCGCCTTGCGCTAGTCAAGCGCGCGGTTCTTCGACTCGATATCCACCATGTAGATGGCGATCGCTGCCACGGCAAGAAATGACGAAAGCAGCGCCAGGGCGAGGGTGAACTGGCTGGCCATGATCGGTGCAATGATGGACGGCGCGAACAGGCCGCCAAAGCGCGCCATCGCACCCGCAGTGCCCATCCCGCTGGCCCGCAGGTCAGTCGGGTACACCTCGGGCGTGAAGGCGTAGAGGGCGCCCCAGGTACCGAGCAGCGAGAAGCTCATCAGCAGGGTCGAGCCGACGATAAGCGCGGTGGACGTACCCAGGCTGTAGAGCATGCAGCCTGCCGCGCTGAGCAGCAGGAAGCCGATCAGGGTCGGCTTGCGGCCCCAGCGCTCGACGCCGTGCGCGGCCAGCGCGAACCCGGGGAGCTGCACCAGCGCGAGCACGATCAGGAAGACCTGGCCGCGCATGAAGCCAAAGCCCTGGCCCGCCAGCTTGACCGGCAGATAGACGAAGACGCCGTAGTAGGCGATCGAGATAAGCGCCCAGGCGGCAAGCAGGCAGATGGTGCGGCGCCGGCAGCCGCGCGCGAACAGCGCAAAGACCGACTTGCGCTCCATAGGCTGCGGCTCCAGGTTGCCGATTTCAACGGACACGCGATTGGCGGTGGCGACACGCTGCAGCACCGCGCGCGCCTCGGCCGAGCGACCCGATTTATTCAGGTAGAGCGGAGACTCGGGAACAAAGAAGCGGAACACCACGCCGACCAGGGCCGGGATGCCCGTGACGAGGAAGATCAGCCGCCAGGCATCATTGCCTCGCGACACGGCGATCAGCGCAAGAATGGCGAGCAGGATCGTGCCGACGGCCCAGAACGACTCCAGCAGGACCAGCCAGCGACCGCGCCGGTCCGAGGGCAGGAACTCGGCCATCATGGTGTAGTCGACGGGCAGCGTGCCGCCGACGCCGATGCCGGTCAGGAAGCGCAGCAACAGCAGCCACTGGAAGTCCGGTGCGAAAGCGGAAGCGACACCGCAGATGGCGTCGATGACCACCGCCATCATCAGCACGGGCCGGCGGCCGATCCTGTCAGCCAGCCGGCCGAACACGAAAGCGCCGATCAGCATGCCGACAAAGAACATCGTCCCGGTCTGCAGCGCGGTCGGTACGGGAATGCCAAAGGTCGCCGCAATCGACGGCGCGGTGAAGCCGATCGACAGCACCTGCATCGCGTCAGCCAGCCAGACCAGGCCGAAGATGACGAAGAGCCGATACTGGAACCGGCCGACGCCGGCCGCGCGGATGCCTTGCTCGATCGTGATGGTTTGAGGCGACGCTCCCCGCGCGCTGGGCTGTGGGGACGCGCCTAGCGTGACTTCCGGGATGGTCGTTGTTGCCATGGATGAAATTGATGACGACATGTTGTCTACCTGTCTTTATAGGCTGGTTCTTGAACTCGGACGCACACGTATCGAAGCAGGGCCAGACGGTACTGACTAATGCGTGATGATCACACCGGGCAATCGCACCGAATTGCAACGAAACGTGGTGAGTACTCCAATTGGCGAGGCTAGAACTGACCCGGTAGCACGCTCGCAACACCTGCTTGGTTCTGATACGACATAGTCACTCCTTGTTGTCTACCCTTGGTTGGTCCAGGCCCGGCCTCCCGGTCGGCGCTGCGGGGGACTATGCAAGCCCCGGGCCAGCGCTTCCGGTGATGTAAAGGGCCAATCTTTTAGTTTTGTTGTCTCGTCTGCCGCTTGCGGCGCGCCGTCCTTGTGCGGGGCGGCACCGCTGCGAGCCACGCGGCACTCATGTAGTGCGCACTACATGACCGTTCAGCGTAAGCTACATGAAACTGGCGGGCAAGGCCGAATTGCGTTTTCCCTCCTCGGGGTTTTCCCGCGCGTGGCGCGCATGGCGCCGGCGCGGGAATGCACGTTCCCTGCCCGGTGGCGAAGCGCCTTGCCAGGCACGGCGTAGGTGCGGTCAGCGTGGATGCGGCAGGCGCGGCGAGCCGGCCCCGCCGGGTCTGCTAGTCCTAGTGGGCAGGCATCGCGCGCAGGCGCGCGACGGTGTTCTCCAGGTCCTGCCATGCGGGTTTGTCGGGCGCAAAGCGCGCGCGCAGGTACTGCGTCAGTTGCGCGATCTGCTGGTCGTCGAGCGTGTCGGCATAGGCCGGCATCGCCCCCAGTTCGCTGTTGGGCGGTGCCGGCATGCCTTGCAGCAGCACCTGGATCACGTTGTCCGGCAGCTTGCTGTGCAGGTTCGTATTGAGCGCCAGCGAAGGCTTGACGCCGAACTGGGCGATGCCCTGGTCCGACTGGTGGCAGACCGCGCATGCGCTCTGGTACAGGCGTTCGCCGGGACCGCCCAGGGTGCGCGCGGCCTGCGCGCTGCGCTGCTCGAGCTGCGCTGCCTGTGCGGCCAGTACGGCAGGCGAGGGCGCTGGCGTGCCGAACGAGGCCACGTAGTGCGCAATCGCGCGCACGTCGGACTCAGGCAGTTGCGCCAGTTCCTCGACCACCGGTGCCATCGGTCCGGCCGCGGCGCCATGGTGCGGCGCATAGCCGCCGCGCAGGTAGGTGAACAGCGCAGCTTCGGTCCAGGGCAGCGGTGCTTGCGACAGCGCGGTCAGCGGCGGCGCTTCCCAGCCTTCGGCGCTGCCGCCGGTCAGGTACTGGCGGCCGCCCTTTTCGCCGCCGAGCGCGTTGCGCGGCGAATGGCAGGCGCTGCAGTGGCCCAGCCCTTCGGCCAGGTACGCGCCGCGATTCCATTGCGCGGAGCGCGACGGGTCCGGTGTAAAGCGCTCGTTGCGATGGAACAGCAGGTTCCAGCCGGCCAGCAGCGGGCGCAGGTTGAAGGGGAACGACAGCTGCGTCTGCGGGACTTCGGCTTTCACCGGCTCTGCCGACATCAGGTACCCATACAGCGCCTGCATGTCGCCGTCGCTGATCTTCGCGAATGCGGTGTACGGGAACGCGGGATACAGGCGGCGCCCGTCGCGGTGGATGCCCTCGCGCATGGCGCGCTCGAACGCGGCGAAGGACCAGTTGCCGATGCCGGTCTGCACATCCGGGGTGATGTTGGTGCTGTAGACCGTGCCGAAGGGCGTCTCCAGCGGCAGGCCGCCGGCGTTCTTCGCGCCGCCCGGCGCGGTATGGCAAACCGCACAGTCTCCCGCGGCGGCCACCAGCCGGCCGCGTTCGAGCGTGGCGGCGGAGTAGAAGCCGGCCTCGGGCGGCGCCACCGGTGCGATCGGCGCGCGCCAGGGCATCAGCGTGGCGCACACGCCGGCAGCGGCTGCGGCGGCTGCGGCGATCCAGCCGCGCTTGCTGCGCTGGTTGCCGGGCCTGGCCTCGGCCAGCGCCAGCCGGATGCGGTCGGCGCTGAAGGGCGGCGCGCGCAGGCGCACGCCGGTGGCATCGTAGATGGCATTGGCCACGGCCGCGGCGGCGGGCATGGTGCCGGTCGGGCTGGCAGCCAGCGCGTCATGCGGGGCGAGCGTGCCGGCCAGGCGGACTTCCGGCAGGGCGCTGCCCGGCACGGCCGGCAGCGCCTGGCTGGCAGATGGCGCCTCGGCCGGCCAGGTGTCGAAGGCGGGCGTGGCCGACGTCAGCTGCAGGGCAGCATCGGCCACGGCCAGCTCCAGCGAGAGCGCGGACGGCGCGGCTTGCGCGCGCGGCAGCGATTCACTGTCATGCCCCACCGTCACGCGCGTGACCGCCAGCTCGCCGGTGGTGCCGTCGACCTCGACCTCGGCCACCCATGCCGACCAGGTCTGCCCGGCTTCGTGATCGATGGTGTGGGCATAGGCAAAGCCGCGGCCGCGCTGTACGTTGCCTGCCGCTGTGTTGGCGCGGGGCGCGGCCGGCGTCCAGGCGGCGCGCTCGGCCACTTGCCGTACCAGTGCCGTGCCGCGCGCATCGTCGAGATGCGCCAGCCGCAGTGCGACCGGATCGGTGCCGGAGGCGGCGGCAAGCTCGTCGAGATGGGATTCCCGGGCGAACACCTGGGCCCGGGCGGCCGCCAGTGGCGCGGCATCGAACGCCGCGGCGTTGCCTGTCGCAACCAGGTCGACATGCGGGATGCGATAGGGCGGCATGGTGGTGTCGCCTGCATGGTCGGCATCGATGCCGTCCGCCACGGGCGATGCCGTATGCGTCAGCCACAGCGCCAGCGGTACGGCCGGGGCGGCGGTGCCAGCCAGCGTTGCGGCGTAGGCTTCGATGGCAGTGCCGGCCAGCGCGGTGTCGACGCGCACATCGAGCGCGGCATCGGCAAGGCCTACATCGGCGGCACACAGCCGACGCATCACGGGCAGTCCGGCGGCGTGGGCCAGCAGCGCCGCGTCGGCGGCGGCGTGCGGCGCGAGCAGCGCCGGGTCCGCGCGGTCATCGGGCGATTGCCAGCAGGCCAGCACCACCTGTTGCGGCGCGATGCCCAGCAGCGCGGCAAGCTCGGCGCGCAGCGCGCCAGGGCGCGTGCTCGGCAGCCACACGGTCAGCTTGCCGTCGCGCCAGTCGGCGACGGCTGTGCAATACGCCTCGCCGCGGGTGCCGGCCAGCGGCCACTGGTAGTGCTGCGCGTGGCGCGCGTCGGCGCCGGCCAGCACCGCATCGGCATTGCCGCGCCGGGCCAGCGCGTGGCGCGTTACCGGCGCGTCGTCGGCGCGGGGCGGGGCGGACCATCGTGCCTGCAGCGCCTGGATTGCGTTGGCGGCCTGTGCGCCGGAAGCCGCCGCCACGCCGGCAAAGTTGTTGCGGATGACGACCGCGCGCACGCCCGGCAGCGCCAGCGCGGCCTCGTGCTGCGCGCCCAGCAGGCGTGCCGCCAGCGGCTTGCCGTCGATCCAGCGCAGGCCAGGCGGTGTCAGCACCCGGGCAACCAGGCAGTCGGCGGCGGGCGGCGGCATGCTGCCCGCGACCGCGGTCGCAGGGGTGGCCTGGGGCACGAGTCCTTCGTTCACGATGCCGACCCCCCGGCCGTCTGCCGTTGCAGCATCGCGGCACGTTGCACCGCGCGCACGATTTCCACATGGGTGCCGCAGCGGCACAGGTTGAAGCGCAGCGCCTCGCGGATCTGGGCCTCATCGGGATCGGGATTCTGCGCGAGCAGCGCCTTGGCGGTCATGATCATGCCATTCAGGCAATAGCCGCATTGCGCGGCCTGCTCATCGATAAACGCTTGCTGCACCGGGTCGGGCTGCGCATCGGTGCCCAGTCCTTCCAGCGTGGTGACGGCGTGCCCGACCACGGCCCTGACCGGCAGCACGCAGGCGCGCGCCGGCATGCCGTCCACCAGCACCGTGCAGGCGCCGCACTGGCCCAGGCCGCAGCCGTACTTGGGCCCGTTGCAGCACAGGTCGTTGCGCAGGATGTAGAGCAGCGGCGTGTCAGGGGCCACGCTCAGCGTATGCTCGGCGTGATTGACTTGCAGCGTCAGGGGGCGGGGCGTGTTCATCGGGGGGC